>CAZILI010000140.1:0-9017 GCA_964539965.1 uncultured Burkholderiales bacterium
ATAACGTCAATCACGTAGGTTGTTCAGAGGTTCCCTAGAATGTCCCCATTTTCAGTCCCCGAATGGGATTGCCCGGCAAGGCTTCAATGTAGTCGTTGCGCCAGTTCGTCCTTCAATCAGATTCCGGCAGCCGCTTGAATGGGCCCGGCCTTTGTGCCCATTTTCTCCTGTTGACCAAGCAGCGCCTTGACGTAGATCAACAGTGCCTTGACCGGTTGCGATAGCGCAATAGCGGTTTTCCATAGTCACTCGCCCAACGCTGGATGTCCCGTCGCGTGAACAAGATGATCAATAGCATTGATCACGGGAATATTCGGCCGATTGCGTTTTCGGCGTACATGCTCTCTCGGGGTGCGGTGCTGCCAGCCGATGACGCGCCGTGTACAGCACGTTGGCGTCTTCGCCGCGCCAAGTGCGTGCGACCTGGCAGGTGGAATCTGACGCTATCGGCTCCCGGAGCGATGCGATCGGATTTTGCTCCCCCTCGATCGGTGAGCATTGTGGGGAGGGGCGACTCCACTGATGAGACCTGCGTGCTCGCGCATGAGGGAGGCCACGAAGGTAATCACGGCGCGGACCGGGGCCACGCGCAGCATCTCGCGGCGATACACAAGCGATAGCCTGCGGGTGCCAAGGATCTCGTCGCTAAGACGCCTAAGAGTAGGCTCGGTGTCGCCTAGTACGCAAGGCAATACCGCGAGCCCCAACCCGGCCGCCGCAGCTTCAAGCATGTCCGTCATCTCCCGGCTGCGCAACACCGTCTTTGCATCCTGGGCGTGTGCGGCAAGCCACTTTGCCCCAGGAACCGCCTCGAGGCTCTCGTCGTAACCGATGATTTCGTGGCCACTTAGCGTGCGCGGGTCAACCGGTGCACCTCGCCGCGCCAGATAGGTATCTGCTGCGTACAGCGACCAGCCCACTTCTCCCATACTCTGCGCGACAAGATCTTCGTCCGTAACCGGCCCCAATCGAAGTGCGAGCTCGGCCTCGCCCTTCTTCAAATCGACAGGACGGCTGCCGCTCAAAAGTTCAAGCGAAACGGCAGCGTGCTGGCGTTGCAGGGCGTCAAGGTGCTGCGTGATGAGTGCCGTGAAGCCAGACGGAACGGCAAGACGCACCTTGCCCCTATCAGCGAACACCGCTTCCTGCACTGCGCGCACCGCACGCTCTACGTCTTCAACGAGCGGAAGCACACGTGCGCCAAGAGCGGTAAGGCGAAGGCCGTCTGGTCCGCGGATGAAAAGCGGTGCGCCCAACTTATGCTCCAAGACCGTCAAGCGACGCCCGATAGTCGTGTGTTCGACGCCGAGCGCTCGCGCGGTACCTGCCAAGGTCCTCACACGGGCCGCGCGGACAAAGTAGCGCAAGTCGTCCCAGTCGAATTCACTGCTCTTGCTCACTACGGCATTGTAGTCCCGTGATCCGCGAGCCGTGCATACATGCACACCTGTGGGCGATTTTGGCGAATTGTTTGCAAGCTTGGGCTCCTGCAAGATACGCTGCACGCAACATCCGGCAAGGAGCACGGGCATATGGACGACGCGGGAGCACAGACTTAGGCAATACTCAGAGCCGAATCAACGCCCTCGACAAGCCCTTGTCGCAGCAGCGACGATGCTGGGCTGCGCGCTCTTGGTTTGACGTGGCGACCGAAGAGTGGCGCCGTGCGGCGCAACAGGGCGTTCAGGACGTCCGGGCCGACCTGCGGCAGGCCGCGTGCGTCCTTGCGCTCATGAGCATCGTCATGGCCGATGGCGTTACCGCCGGCTCGGAGACCAAGTTCCACTTCAACTGCTGGAGACCGATCACGCCGATACGAGTGTGCGATCGGGACGGTAATCTCTTTACCCGCGCGGACCCAACCTGGGAGACGCTATGTGATGCATCTGCCGCATCCGATCGGCGACAACAGTGAGGACGATAAGTGAGCGCTGAATCATTACGTGAGACCGTCGCGCGCCTGGAAGTCTCGGCTGGGGTGTTGGCGGCCCTTGGAGCGCGGCTCGAGGAGAGACTGAGCGGTCGACCTCTAGATGCGCGAATCAAGCCCCATATCGACGAGATCGCAGTGGCCGCCGGCGCCGCCACAACGCTGGAGAGCCTGGATAGGGCCGAAGCCGGCTCGCTGCTCGGTCGGATTCCAACCTTCGGACTACAGAACGTTGGGCTGCTCTTCCCAGCAAGCCTGCGATTGGGATGGGTATCCGAGGATGTCGAGATGCTGCAAGCCGCCGGCGAGGCTTCTACCGGATTCGCAACCACGTTGAAACACACCATTGTCCCTCAGCTTGATGGACTTGCCTCTCGGCTCGAGAGCCCTGACGCCAGGTTCCTTGATGTGGGTGTCGGCGTAGGTGCTTTGGCCATCGCTATGGCTGGTCTGTGGCCGAACTTGCGTATTGTCGGCATCGATCCCTGGAAACCCGCGCTCCATCAAGCGCGGGAGAATCTACGGATAGCTGCGCTGACCGATCGCGTTGAGTTGCGGGTGCAACGGGCTGAGGAACTTGTCGATTCGAGGATGTTCGATCTCGCCTGGTTGCCGGGCTTGTTCTTATCCGATGAAGCGATAGCCGCAGCGACGGCACGGGTGCACGAGGCATTGCGTCCGCAGGGCTGGTTGATACTGGCGCTGCGCAAGCAGCGGGAGGACGATATGCTAGCAAACGCGGTGGGACGCCTGCGCGTCGCGCTCTTCGGAGGCTGCATGCACGGTAGTCAGCCGGTTGAGACCATGCTCGCTTCGTCGGGGTTTGCAAACGTACAGACGCTACCAAGCTCAGATACGTCGCTGGTGGTCATGATTGCAGCGCAGCGCATCCAAATGTAGGCCTGCCGGCAAAGTATCAATTGGACGTCGCTGCAGCGTGAATTCGCTGGGCGGGAAAATGCCGCGTCAGGTCTTCGAGGTCCATCGTAAGCTTGTCATCGTCAAACAGCAGATCCAACCGAAAGTGGTTGATTCCGTCTGCCTCCGTGTAGTCCACAACGAATTCGTTATCGCTTTTCCATTCGCCTCGCGCCGCCGCCGTTGTTCTTGACGGTTCCGGCGTGGAGAAGCGGTAAATCCCATCCAATCCCGCCCGTGCAACGATTGCATCTCTCGAACGCCGTAGCTCAAACATCATGTCGTCTTGTGTCGTGAAGCGCAGCGACAGCGTTTTCAGGTCAAGATAATTCGGGTCGAATTGGTACACCTGGCCAGACACCGCGCGCGCAAGAGGCGGGAGTTTCCGGACGGGCGCGGCGGCGGGTGCGAGGTCCGCGGCGGCGATTTTGCCCTTCAGCTGTTGGTACGCTTGAGCGTTCTGGGGCAGGGCGCGATCAGCGCGCAAAGCGGAGCGAAAGAACGGGACGAGGTCGTGGGCGCCCGCGCCGCCGCCATTGGTCACGATGATAAGATCTTGCTGCGGCCAGACAGTCAGATACTGTTCGCCACGCCCGCGCGCCTCGTAGACGCCGCTGAACTCGCCCGACAGTACCCACCACTGGTAGCCGTAGTCCTCGCCGGCGCGGTGCGTCACGATTTGCCGAGTGGTGGAGCGACGCACCCAATCCGTTGGAATGATCTGCTCGCCGCACCAACGGCCGCGCCGCATATATAGGTAACCAATCTTCGCCATGTCTCGGGGGTGCATGCGCAGATCGCTCCACCCGTGGTTGTTACCCTGCGGATCGGCGGGCCAGGCGACATCGGTGATGCCCAACGGACGAAACAGCCGCTGCCGGCCGTACTCCAGCGCGCTCATTCTGGTCGATCGCGTCACGATGGCGGACAGCAGATGTGAGCCGCCGCTGCAATAGGAGAATTCGCCGCCGGGCTCTTTGACGACAGGTAGCTCGAGCGCGGCGCGCACGAAATCAGTACTTCGCTCCATCGCCACCACCTCCGGCTCTCCTGGTTTGTAGCCGCAATCGAAGCCGCTCGCCATCTTGAGCAGATGCTCGACGGTGATGCGTCGCTTGGCGTCGGAGAACGCGGCGCGATATTCGGGAAAGAAATCGGCGATGGGTTGCGTGAGGCTGCGCATGTGGCCCTCGGCGATCGCCTTTCCCACGAGGGCGGAGGTAATGCTCTTGCTCACAGACGCCCAGGCGTGCGGGGTCTTGCCGTCATACGGGTAGAAATACGCTTCCAAGACCAGTCGGCCGTGACGCACGATCAGCAAACTGTGTATCGGCAGCCCCCTGTCGCGAATGTGCTCCAGCGCGGACGCAAGCGCACCCGAGTCCAAGCCTTGCTCCTCGGGGGTGGACCTGGGCCACTCGTTCGCGCGCAGCGCGCAAGTTTGGTCAAGCGTGGCGCAGCCCGTGATGCCAGCAACAAGCGCAAGACAGGCAGCGGCTGTTAGAAGGCTACGCACCATCGTCACCACGGCTTGGCGGATCATCGTGAAAACATAGTCGGGAACGCGCGCGCGGCGTTTGATCTGTATCAACGGTGCTGCATCTGAGAGATGGAAGAATGTAGCTTCAGTAGCCTGAGCGGAGGTGAATGATGTACGCAAGCAGTGACAATCGATTGACGGAAGCCGGCGTCGTTTCGGCATCGACCATCGAAGCGGCCGGTTGGGGTGTCTTTTTTATTTGGGTTGGCATCGCGATCATGGCCAACGTCGGCTGGGGCGTGGGGCTGCTCGGCGCGGGCGCGATCGCGCTTGGAGGCCAAGTGGCGCGAAGCTTGTTCGCCCTGCGGGTGGACTGGTGGGGTGTGGTGATCGGCGCGTGTTTGGTTGTTGCCGGGCTTACGCGGTGGCTCGACATCCGCTTGGATCAGCTTCCGCTGTCGAGGTGGCTCGTTCCGGGCATCTTCGTCGTCGCGGGGATGGCTATGCTCGCGTCCATTTGGGTTCGAGGACGGAAGGGTTAAAGCACAGAGTTGACTCTGACCCTCTCCCTGGCGAGGTTTTGTCATCCCCGCGCAGCCGGGGTTCCATTGGGCGGCTAACAATGCGCTGACGGAATTCCTGGCCATGCGTAGGCACCGCAGGTGTCGCTGGGTCCGGGCGCCCAAACATCACGCACTCAGCTCGCACTCCTCATCGCCTGGGGCGGGAAGATCCCAACGGTACACGAAGGCTGGGACAACAGCACCGGTGCCCGCATAAATCGGGAAAAGCTGCTCAAACAAACGGGGCCACTTCTGTGTCGAGCGCCATTCCCGATCCGCAATTTCGCGTACAACCCAGCGGAGCCTTCCCGCGAGCGCTGAGTTCCGCTACTGGTCGGGTAACGGCTGAAATGCTCGGCCGACATAGGCAACGATGGCCTCGATCTCTGCCGCGGTCAGCACGTCCTTCCAAGCGGGCATTGACGTTCCGGGCACTCCCTCAGCGATCACACGAGCCAGCCGCTTGCGCGTCATGGCTCGCATCGCTTGGCGGTCGGTGAGATCACGCGGATGCGGCTCGAGAAAGCTACCGATCCAGTTACGTCCCGTGCCGTCGGCGGCGTGGCAGAAGGCGCAATTGCGCTGGTAGAGCGATTCGCCTTTCGCCTCATCCGCTCTCACGATTTCAAGCTTCGGCGCTCGGTCATGCAATAGATACGGGCTTGCGCTAGACATCGCGTCGAGGTCGCTCGTCTCGCCGGGCTGGTAACCATTGCGCGGGAAGCTTAAGGGTCTCGCTTCCCAGGCAGGACCCCGCGCCACTTCCGCCTGGGGAGAGTCATGGCAAGTCAGGCAGGTGGACATGAACAGTCGCTTTCCCGCGCGCTGCTGGGAGCTCAACTCCTCCCACGGTCGGCCGTGGGAGACATCACCTTGGGCGAAAGCAAACGCCGCGCGATATTGTTCGTGGTTCGGCCAACCGTTCTCGCCGGTGTGATAGCGCGCGTTAACAGCCTTGGTTAGCATGAACTCCGCGCGCACGAAGTCTACGACGTTATCGATTTCCGCGCTTGAAAGGACTTGCGCGAAGCCTTGCATGGCCGTACCGGGCCTTCCGTGCGTAACTGCGGCCACCATCGCTTCGCGCGGCAATTCGCCGGACCTTGCCGCCGTGAAATCACGCGGGCGAGGGTTCAGGTATGAGGCCGCCTGGGTGCGCGCGTCACCCGAGTAGCCATGACAGAAGTAGCAACGAAAATTGTAGATGCGGCGGCCGTGTTCGTGTCCTGCCTTGTCACCGGCTTGCGGCGCAGCCGCCATCGGCTGGTCGTGCGTGTCACATGCACAAAGGCAAAGCGCCGCGCAAATCAACAACAAGCGCTTCACCTTGCGACCTGTTTGTCCTCGGCGATAAACGCTTGGAAAACGAACTCCGCCACGTCCGCGATCTGCTGCGCCGTGAGCACCTTGTCCCAGGCGGGCATTTCGCTGCCGACCCTGCCTTGGCCGATGGCCTCGAACAGCACCGAGCGGCTCAGGCCTTGCCGCGACCGCGCTGACAGAAAGTTGCGCGGTTTCGGATTGATGAAGTAGGCGCGCGGACCCTCGCCGTCGCCCCTTGCGCCATGACAGGTGGCGCAGTTGGCGAGGTAGAAGCGCTTGCCCCGCGCCGCATCCCCCTTGAGCCCTTGCGGCATCGCATCCCGCTTCGCGGGCTCACGCCCGGCAGGCGCCGCAGCGGTCTCTGCGGCGGCCATAAAAGCCGAGCGGATGTAATCGACCACGGCCTCGACGTCCGCTGTACCGAGTTGACGCTGAAATCCCGCCATGGCAGTTCCGCTTCTGCCGTACGTCACGGAGGCGATCATGCGCTCGCGCGTCAGTTCCGCCTTCGATGCGGACGAGGAAAAGTCCCGTGGCGGTGGATTGAGGCTCTTGCTCGCCCAAAGCGAGCCGCTGCCGCGGTCGCCATGACAGACGGAACAGGACTTTACGTAGATGTCGCGCCCGTTGGAGGTACCGGCTGGAGACTCGGCGCGCATCATGTTGGTACGAATATGGTCCACCACTGTTTCGATCACAGCGGCGCTGAGCTGAGTCTTCCATGCGGTCATGGCTGTACCCGGTCGCCCTTCCGTTACAGAGATGATCATGCGCTCGCGACTTAGCTCTCGTTCTGCTTGCGGCGAGGTAAAGTCACGCGGGCGTGGATTGAGGCTGTTGCTCGCGCGACTGTTGCCGTCGCCGCGATCGCCATGGCAAACCGAGCAGTAGTCGTGATATATCTGTTGCGCCGAGCGACCGGAGTTGGCACTGCCGCTGGACTGAGTAGCCGAATTCAAGTCGGCACCGGTCGTGAGCAGGGTCGCGCCAAATGCGACGCCGATCATGAAGCTACGCTTTCGCGCCTGCCGGCCGCATCGATTGGGAAACTGTCGTTTCATATCTTGTCCTGGTGTGGAATTCTGCGCATCGGCGTCGGGATCAAATTTGATTTGGATCAATTGGCATGCGCACCGCCTGTGCCTATGCTGTGCGGATTTCCGCCTCGGAGGGTTCACTTTATGCGCGCGTACTTCGGAAGACTATGTCTCCTAGCTGCGCTGACGTGTTGGCTAGCCGGCTGTACGACGGTACCACAAGGGCCGGAGAAGCCGCAGGCCATTCCCGCCTTCCCACCGCCTCCGGAAGAGCCAAGGTTCATCTACGAGCGAACCTTGCACACCAGCGCCGACGTGCTACAGGATGGCGAGAGCGACGCGTTTCGCCGCTACGTTACAGGAGAGAAGCGAATCGGTGAAGCGCTCTCCAAGCCCTATGGAATTGCAGTACGCAACGGACGCGTCTACGTAAGCGATACAGTACGGCGTGCAGTCATGATGTTCGACACCGTCGCACATCAATTCGCGCAGATCGGGACCGACGATCCGGGTAGCTTGCACCTGCCTCTGGGGCTGGATACCGACGCGGCGGGCAATCTCTATGTATGCGACGGCACGACCAAGGTCGTCGAGGTGTACGACCCGACCGGAAGACACCTGCGGCAGCTAGCCGGCACATCGTGGCTGCATCGCCCTTCGGGGATAGCGGTTAGCCCTACCGGAGACCGCGTCTACGTTGTGGATACCGGCGGCATCGATAATGAAGATCACCGGGTTCGAGTGTTCGACGCGCGCTCTGGCGCACACTTGTTCGACATCGGCACGCGCGGCGCCGACGCCGGTCAGTTCAATCTACCGCGCGATATCGCGATCGCGCCTGACGGTTCGCTGTATGTCGTCGACGGCGGCAACTTCCGCATCCAAGTGTTCGACCCGAGCGGCAGGTTCCTGCGCACCTTCGGATCGGTAGGCCGCCAAGGTGGCCAGTTCTCACGGCCCAAAGAATTGGCGATCGACTCCAGCGGCAATGTCTATGTGGTCGACGCGGCATTCGGCAATTTTCAGATCTTCGACCCACAGGGACAGCTATTGTTGTATGTGGGCAGCCGTGGCAACACCGACGCTCCCGCCAAGTACATGCTGCCTTCGGGAATAGCCGTCGACAATGACGGTCGAATCTACATCGTCGATCAGTTCTTTCGCAAGGTAGACATCTACCGTCCCGCAGGTGCTGCGGCACCACGCGCGCCGACTTCCAGTAGCAAGAAAAACTAGCCGAAGGGACTATTTTGGGGCAAATGCCCCAAGCCAACCGTGAATTGGGTGAAATACCCCAATGCGCGGGAACAATTCCCACAAGGTTCTTGATCTGCATCAAGGCCCCGCTATAGACTCGTCGTAAGCTTCTCTCACTCGTAGGATCCAGCGAGGAACTCGTTCTTAACAAGGAGGCGGCATGGAATTCCTAAGACGTTTAGCACCAAATTCCCGACGAAACGCGTTTTGTTGGCCTCTGGCAGCCGCGGTCTGTGGAGTACTCAGTATCGGCACCGCCCAAGCCCAAGTGATCGGCACGAAGCACAACCTGAGCACTACAGGCACCGGCAACAATCGCTTCAGTGGAACCGATGAAGTGTGCGTGTTCTGTCACACGCCGCATGGCTCGGATACCTCTGCGGCAGCACCACTGTGGAATCGCAAGATCAGCGGGGTCACGTATACGACGTATGACAGTCTGGGCACCTCGACACTGGACGGCAAGGTCGCGCCGGTCGGTTCGGTGTCCATTGCTTGCTTGTCTTGTC
>CAZILI010000141.1:0-8978 GCA_964539965.1 uncultured Burkholderiales bacterium
TGAGACAAATCGTCTCTCATAACGTCAATCACGTAGGTTGTTCAGAGGTTCCTTAAGCGATGAAGCGCGTTGCGGCCTGTCAGGAAATACGGCGACCGCTACGGCGATTTGAGCTCCGAAACGACGCGCGACACAAGTGATACAAGAGTCGAAGTCCATCGAAATTGTCCCGATACCCTGTGGCCCCAATCTCATCAGATTGTTACTCGCGACGGCTGCAATACCCCTGTTGAAATCGTTGCGCCACGACGAACGGCCGAAAGTTTCTGCGGCCTACAACTCGACCGGCAGGTTTGGGATATGTCTCCATTTTGAAGGGCTGCAACGAAACGTTTCTCGCCTTTCCAAAGCGAAAATTTCGGGCAGGGCCGCTTTCGTCGGAACGGGCCAAATCGCGCTCGGCGCCTGAAGACCCTCGCCGACTTCGCCAAGCAATGCGCATCATCGGTGCTGATTGCCCTTCAGCCTGCGCAGCGATAACTTGACGGTCCACGGCTAGCGAACCGAAGCATGCATCACACCGTTCGCACCAAACTACTAGAGATCGCCTATCTCGAAAGCGGACCGGCTGAAGGTCTACCCGTCATCTTGCTGCACGGCTGGCCCTCCGACGTGCATGACTGGGATGACGTCGCCCCAACGCTCGCGCGCGAGGGCTTTCGCGTTTTGATTCCTTGGTTACGCGGATTTGGCCCCACCCGCTTTCTCGATGCTGCGACGCCACAGTCGGGGCAGCAAGCCGCGCTCGGCGCCGACTTGCGCGATTTCATGGACGCTCTACAAATCCCCAGCGCAACCCTGGCGGGCTATGACTGGGGCGGCCGGGCCGCGTGCGTCGTCGCGGCGCTCTGGCCCGAGCGCGTGCAGGGGTTGGTGACGATTACCGGCTACAACATTCAACACATTCCATCGGCCGGTCGGCCGATGGAACCCGAGCAAGAGCTGCGCTATTGGTATCAATGGTATTTTCACACCGAGCGTGGACGCGTCGGCCTGACACAGAATCGACGAGATATCGCGAAGCTCCTCTGGCAACTGTGGTCGCCCAATTGGCGCTTTGACGACGCGACCTTGGACGCCACGGCCGCAAGTTTCGACAATCCCGATTTCGTTGCGGTGACCGTGCACTCCTATCGACATCGCTATGGCAATGTACCGGGCGACCCCGCCTATGACGATATCGAGCGACAATTGGCCGAGCGGCCTATCATCCGCGTTCCGACAGTCGTCCTACATGGCGCCAGCGATGGCGTCGGGCCGCCGCAGCAATCGGAGAACGCCGCACGCTATTTCAGCGCGCTCCGCGAACGCTGCGTAATCCCAAGCGCGGTCCACATGTTGCCGCGGGAAGATCCGCAAGCCGTGGTGGACGCGGTTCGGTCCTTAGCCAAACCATGATCGCCATCTACCATATCGAGTCGCGCCGTTCCGAACGGATAGTGTGGTTGCTGGAAGAGTTGGGTGTCGACTACGAGCTCAAGTTCGTACCCGAAGATCTTGCCATCGCACTTCAACGTGCTGAGTGCCGCGAAAGCCGTCGTTCGTGTTCGCGCGAGAAGTTGGCAAGAGCACGTTGGAGCTGCCGTTCGGGCAAGCCTAGAATTCTTCGCTGAAGCGAACGCTCGACCCCCGCGTCGCGGCAGATACTTGACGTTCACAGAAGGAGGGCCACTTGCAGAGGGGCTCGCTGAAGGCCACTGCGCTGTGGGTACCGGAGGTTCTCTATAAACCGCCGCATCCAAGGAAAAACGCAAACCACGGCTCAAAGGCAGTAGCGCTGGTGGCGCTGGCCTGCGTCACTAGGAACCAAGTGATCTGGATGGGCGGTGTCGTCGCAACCCGATCAGTTCGACGCCAGCGTCGCCGGAAGTGGCGCGGGTAGACCACGTATTAGATCTGCCGCCTTTTCCGCGATCATCATAGTGGCGGCACATGTGTTGGCCGACGGAATCGTCGGCATGATGGACGCATCGACCACGCGCAAACCTTCCACGCCGTGTACACGGAGTTGATCGTCGACGACAGAACCCGGTTCACTTGCCGGTCCCATGCGCGCCGTGCCGTTCACATGATAGGAAGAGGCGCCATAGCGGCGGGCAAAGTCTAACAGTTCATCGTCGCTCTGAACATTCGGTCCTGGCAAGGACTCTCCTGCAGAGATCGATGCCAGTTGCGGTGTTTGCAACAACCGCCGCGCCAAGCGCATGCCGGCGACCAAAGTTACGCAATCGCGTTCGTCGGTCAGATAATTCGGTTCGATTATAGGGTCAGCCAATGGATCGGCAGAGCGCGCTTGCACTGTGCCTCGACTATACGGGCCATGTGCCCACACGCCCGCGGTCATGCCAGGGAACTGATCCAGCACGCCGACATAGCCTTCACGGTAACTGGCGGGAGAGAAAACGCCTTGTAGATCAGGCCGCGTCAGCTTGGGTGCTGAGCTCCAAAACCAATGCACGATGGAGGGGCTCACTGCTAGCAAGCTGGGGCGGCCGAGCAACCAATTAGCGATCTGCCCCCATAATCGCGGCGCGCGCGATAGTTCGTTGATCGTTGCCATGCCGCGCACGCGGACCACGATGCGGATAGAAAAATGATCGCTCAGGTTCGCGCCCACACCGGGCAAGTCGCGCACCACCGGCAGGCCGAGCCGCCGCAGTAACGGCGCTGGCCCAAGGCCGGACAACTGCAACAGCTTGGGCGTGTTTAGCGCGCCGGCGCAGATTAGCACCTCCCGTCGTGCCTTGACTTCGCGCACGCTGGCGAGCGAGGTGGGGGTGGCATAGCGAACGCCTGCCGCACGCTTGCCTTCGAACGTTATACCGAGCGCACTCGCACTGGTGCGGATGCCCAGATTGGCGCGCTGCCGCGCAGTAGCTAAATAGGTTCGTGCCGTGCTCATGCGCCAACGCCCTTCGATCGTGCGCTGAAAGTAGCCAACGCCCGCTTGGGTCGCGCCGTTGTAGTCGGGGTTGCGCGGTATACCCAAGCCCTGCGCCCCCGCGATGAAGCGTTCGCAGATGGGATGTTTCCAAGCCGTGTCGCTCACCGGCATCGGCCCGGCGTCACCGCGAAACTCATCGCCGCTTACACCAAGGCGTCGTTCGTTGCGCTTGAAGTAAGGCAACACTTCGGCGTAACTCCAGCCGCGGTTACCCTGCGCCGACCACAGGTCGAAATCCTCGCGATGACCGCGGTTGTAAACCAAGCCGTTGATCGCGGTCGAACCGCCCAGCGTGCGGCCTTGCGGCAGCGCAATGCGCCGGCCATGGGTCTGCGCATGTGGCTCGGCAGAAAACTGCCAGGTGTAAGCCGGGTGAAACAACACTTTCATGAAACCGGCTGGGATGTGCAGAAAAAGATGTCGATCTTCAGGGCCAGCTTCGAGCAAACAAACGGTCGTGCCCTGGTCCTCGCTCAGCCGATTTGCCAGGATGGCGCCGGCCGCACCGGCACCGACGATGACATAGTCGAAACATTCCGAAGCTGGCGGGGCCGATGACATTGCGAATCTGAAAGCCTTCCGGCGCGGATTATAGACGACCGGAGAGAGATGCTCTTGGTCGTTGGCGGCACTGCGTCGTCGTCGCCGATGTCGGTATGGTCGGAGATGTGCCCCGGCCACGACCGAATGCCCAAAGGTCGGTGTTGTTCCAGGTGACAGCCGCTTGAGATGGCATGACATGCTGTTACGTTGACGTTCTTGGAACAGCTTGTCAGAATGTCGCAACGGAAGATGGACATGCCAACAGCACACAAGCGCGCGCCGCAATAGCGACGCCGCGAGGTGTAGCAGGCGACTCAGTCCACGTCGAGGCGCTTCAAGGCCGACCACATGGGCGTGTTGGCCGATGCGCGCGTGATCGACCAGGTACTCATTTGCATCGAAAGCGTGAGCAACCCGCTTCCTCCCGATCATCTTCGTTACGCCTCGATGGGAGGCTTTAGCATGCCTTTGGGGCCGGGTTACGGCGAGATGGAAAAGTACTGGATTCGAACCTATGGCTTGTATTTCCGCGCGCTCGCGAACGGAAAAGTCACCGCCCTTGAACCGGGCCAAGAGCACTTCGTGCGAGCCGCTCGAGGCGAGGTCGGGCGCGAGGGGCAACACGAGTCCGCCTGGCTCAAGTTCAAAGCGGACTACCCCACATTGGCCGAACCGGACACACACTGACAATCGCTTGCCGATCTTTCTCGACGCGGCTGGCTGCACGGTTCTGTTAACCGCGCGAGCGTGGATCTCGGAAGCCGGCCGCGCACAGCGGCGCACCGTTCATAGAGGGCTTCGTCGCGCCGCTCCATGATCACTGCGGCGGCGGGCGGTTCTCTCGATGTCTTTCTGCACCCTCACATCCAGGTACTCGCGAATGCAATCCATAAAGATGCGCGGCACGAGCGGCTTGATGTAGAGATCCCGCATGGATTCGTGGCCCTCAAGATCGACATCGGCAGCGATCGCGCGGTAGGCTCGTTTCAATCGAAGATCCACTAGCTCCGTAATGACGGCCATGAATCCAGAGGCCACGGCAATCGAAAAACGATGCTCGAGCCCAGCCCGCGCGCAGAAGTGCTTGATCACGCGAATGGCCTCCCCCATGGTCTCCGGGACGACGAAGCCACAATTGACGATGCTGTAGAACCGCAGGCCGGCTTGAGGCGGATGCTGGTGCGCGTACTCTACCCACGCCCCAAGAGCCGCATCAGCCCGCCCGGCAGGCAGTAGCCGTACAGCGGAAATGCGAGAACCACCGCCGCTGCCTCGTTCAAGACCTTGAGGGTCTCGGCCGCATAGTGAACACCAGCCCCGGGCTGTACGGCAATGCGCGTGACGACGTGGCCGTTCGCTACCAGATGCTTTGCAACGCGGCTCAGGAAGTGGTGCGAGGAGGCCTTTTCACCGCGCAGACTACCGTTGACCAGGCATACGTAGCGCTTTGTCGTCACGGTCGTCATAGCGATTTGCGCAGCGCCTCGCACACCGCCTCATTGTCGCGCAGCGAGCGCGTCGCGTAGACTTCGTTGCGAGCCTTGAACCTAGGGTGAACGACGTTCGCGCCACCACCGTGCAGCTTGACGATGTCGCCGAAGGTGGCAACCTCGTCGTCGTGGGCGTCCGCGCCGTAGCCGATAGCGATCGTGAAGCGCGATCGCATGCGGGCGGTTCGCAACTTGTCCATCACTGTCTTCATGGTCGAGCCGAACTGACCAAACGCAATGGGCCCGAGCACGCAGACGAGGTCAATCTCGCCAATGTGTGCGTTGATCGCCGTTAATGCGTCCTCGTGCACGCACACGCCATCGGCGTGCATGTGGCAGCTCAGGCAACCCGTGCAGGGCACGACGTGGACGGCATCACTGATCGCCAGCCCCCTCGCTGCCAAAAGAGTGGCGTGGGCAGCGAATTGGCTCAGCATGGATAAGTAACGATGCACGTACATCCTATCAGACCTCGATCTACGACCGAGTGCTGACGCTGCCGCCCAGAGGTTCGTCTCGAAATATCGGCGTGTCCATCAATCGCGCTTTCTATCAGCGCGTGCGGCGGTAGCGAGCATCAGTGAAAAGCATTGAGCTACTTCAAGCGTAGCTCCCGGGGCGTATACCAATTCCCGCCACCGCTGCCGGCAAAGCAATAGGCTATGCCGAAAACTACACGCACAATATGCCGACTGTTCAGCTTCCTTGCGCTTCTGAAATGTGTTCGAGATGGGCGCAACACGGGCGCGTCGAATCAAAACGCGGTAGGTCGTTCCCCTTCCTTGCAGACGAGAGGTTGTATCACCGCCATTGTGTACGTTGATCTCCTCAGGCGGTGTACAAAATTGTACAAGAAATACCTAATTCAAATTTCGGTCGTTCTATAAGATATGGATTTTATGGCCTGCCCGGCGGGACTTGAACCCACAACCCCCGGCTTAGAAGGCCGGTGCTCTATCCGGTTGAGCTACGGGCAGCGACCGCATCGACGCCGCGGCGCCGATCGTGCAAAGACTGTCTGGGGGGAAAAAGTATATCAGAGGACCACTTGCCTCTAGCGCTGGATCTTGCGCTTCTTGCTCGGCCGCTTTTTCGGCTGTGCTGTGGTCAACGCCTGCGGCTGGTCCGCACCGCCTCGATTCAACCGTTCTCGTATCCACGCAAGACCGGACAGTGTTCTGGCCACCTTGCGCGAGTCGCGCTTCGCACCCACGCCCGCCCGAAGTGCCGCCGCGATGAAGTCGAGATGATTGAGAAGCGAATCCAACTGCCGCCTGCTCGCGCGCGCTTCGGTGAGTGCGCGCTCGAATCTCTGAGCGATTTCGCCCTGATGCTCTTCGACGGCGAGCGCTCTCACCTGCTGCAGCAACAGGACGTCGGCGGGGGTCGCGGCGTCCCAGAACGATCGCGTTTGCTGAAATCCGGTAAGCGCCCCGGCCATGCAGCGCTCGAGCCAGTGATCCGCGTCGGCCACGGCGCGGCCGAGCAATACCTCACCTGCGAGCCAATTGAGAATCGGATAGGCATCGATTCTGTCATTCCTCTCGTTCATGCGCGCGGCGCGCTCGTAATATTGGGCCGAGGACGCAAGTGCCCGCTCGAACGCTTGGCGGCCTTGCGTTGTCTCGGTGAGAACCTGCGCCAGCCGCTTGTAGGCGCCGCCTAGCAAAGCCAGCCGCTCCGCGGTCTCGGCAATGGCGAGAAGGCTATCGAGCCGAGCGATGGCCCGACGGATGAGCGTGACATCCTGCCGCTCTTCGCCGAGCCTTGCCTCGAAATTGGCCAGTTGCTCCACGGCTTTGACCGGAACTTCGTCGGGCGCTCGCCGCGCCGCCAGTGCTCGCCCGTAGCAGTCGATCGCCGTTCGGTATTCCCCGATTTCTCCGTACAGCCGGCCGAGCGCGTAGCTCACGTCGCCACGCTCGAGCCAGCCTCTCGGCGCACCGCGCAGTAGCTGCTCCACACGTTGCGCATCCTGCGGGACGGACGTCGTCCGCTCGCCGCTCTCCCGCCCGGAGGTTTCTTCCTTGCCGCCACGCTCAGTCACCTCGCCGATGCGCAAGGCGAGCAGTTCGAGTTCGTTGATTAACTCCTGTGGATCGACGAAGGTACGCGCGGCTTTGTCGCCAGTGCTCGTCTTGGTATTGAGCACGAAATCCGGGTCTCCGTACGCCTGGTAGGCGCCCCAGGTGTTGCAGTCACGGAAATCTTCGTACACCCGCGCGCGCGCCAACTTGAGCGATAGGCCGAACGGCTTTCCGGCCAACATGCTCTGATAGAAAGCCCGAGCAAACGCTTGCGCCGCATCGTCGCGCACCGCCCAACCTGCCGCCACAACGGCACGCACGCCGATCTCGATCAACTCGCGCGAGAGGCTAGCTGCGAGCTTGTTGTACTCCACGTCGGAGCTGATCTGCCCCAGATAGCAGCAGTTGAGAAACACCAGATCCGGCACCTCCTGCATTTGCGCGATCTCGACTGCGGTTAGGTAGACGCCGTCTTCCAACACCATGCCGCTGCGAGACTTCTGCGCGGGATCGGACGACGGCTCGAACACTCCGTGTCCGGCGAGATGCACAATGCGATACGGCCGGGCAAATAGAGCGTCGAGCACCTGCATGGCGCGCGGCCGCTCTTTCAAATACGTCACGGCGAAATCACTTCCCAGCAGCTGCGCTACTTGACTCGCTTCTTCGCGCGCACCGGGCAGCGGGGCAATGCCTTCGCCCGTCACCGGATCCCCGACAACGTACGCGGTATTCGACGTCGTCGCACGTATGTGCTGGCGAAAGCGCGAGGTCTCCAACTGGCGCACCATGCCGATACGCTTGCAAAGCGGCTCGTGTGCAGTGACCAGCAGCTCCCACGGATAGTTGGCGGTTTCGGCGTCGACCACGAACACCATGTTGAGCCCTTCTTGCGCCAGCAGATCCTTTAGCTCGTTCGGCACTAACAATTGGAACAGTGTGTTCGCGTGCTCGGCGCGAAATTGCGTGTCTTTTATGGAGGAGCGAACCAGCCGTTCGATGAGCTCGGGCTGGCGCTGCTGCATCATCACCTCGACGCGGGCGCGGTCCGACAGCGACAGGTAACGCAACTCGCCGGAAGCGCGCGCCGCAGGCGCGCCGCCCTGCAACGCCGCGAGATAGGCATCGACCGCGGCTTCGACCAGCCTCGGATCGGCGAGCAGCGCGCCTCTCAACGCATCGAGCGACTCCTTGGGCAATGCCGGAAGCGCCGCCGCCGTGGTCTCGCTTGGCCTTTTCATCGAGACGACCAAGCGGCGCCAATACTGCCGATAGCTCGCCTGGGCAACCCGGGTGCGGCCATTGCGCCCTTGCTTGAGTTCGGGCCATGGCTCGATCGGCAGTCCCAGTTCGCGACCCAACGGCTTTGCCAACTGCAGAGCAGCGCGCGCGGCGCGTATGCCGGCGTCCGCGTACAACTCAACGATCTCGAGGTCCGCGATGCAGCCGGCGGCGCCGACGATGCGTTCGATCTCCAGGTTTGCCCGACCGACACCGCGAATGATGGCACACAGCGAATCCTCCTCCGTAATCGTAGAGGACGAGTTGCAACCGATCAGCAACGCACTGATGCCTAGCCCGACCGTGCGGCCCGAGGCATCGTCGTCGCGGCGCATGACGAATTCGAGCACGCCGCGGCGCACGATCTCTGCGAGGCGTCCACTGGTGAGATCGCCCATAGCGCCCAGCCCAAGAACGATGGCGCCGCGCGGAATGCCGAGTTCCTTATCCTCCCGGCTCCGCTCGCGCAACGCGACCGCCGCGGTGCCGATTTCGCCCGGGTACTGCCCGAGTTGATAGCGCTGCGACAGCGCGCCCTGCAGGCGCAAATCCAGGTACCACTCGGCGCCCGCGATCGTGTCGCCCAAGTAGTGCCCGAGCATGACCGGATGGCTAGCGAAAGCCAGGTCCCCATGCACTACCGACACCCGCAACGCGGCCTTGGGCTTACCTCGAACGCGCGGTGACGAGCGG
>CAZILI010000142.1:0-8956 GCA_964539965.1 uncultured Burkholderiales bacterium
GACAACTCAAGTCGGGCACCATGGTTGTTCCGGAGGCGGCAGCGCCCGAGTTCGATCTACCCGTGCTCGCGCCGGGCGCCGGTACGCCCGGCCCAAGTAAAGAAAGGCGTGCCGGATCGGCCGGCGGCGAAGGTAGCTCGGTAGAATTGTTCTGAATTTAGGGAGATAGGGTAATGGCGTTGATTCTGGTGGTCGACGATTCGAACACGATGCGGCAAATGGTCACCTTCACGCTGACCGATGCCGGACATGAAGTGATCGAAGCGCGCGATGCGATGGAGGCGATGCAGCACCTCCAAGGCAACAAGTTCGACTTAGTGATCTCGGACGTCAACATGCCCGGCATGAGCGGCATCGAATTGGTGAAGGAGATCCGGGCCAATCCCGACTACAAGTTCACCCCGATTCTGGTTCTAACAACCGAATCGCAGCAAGAGATCAAACAGCGCGGACGTGCCGCTGGCGCCACTGGATGGATCGTCAAGCCTTTCAATCCCGAAGTCCTACTATCCGTGCTCGGTAAGGTCCTCGGCTGAGCGATCCCACTGCTTGCCCTATTGCGGAATAAGGCTCGGCGAGCGAACTTGCAATGTCCCTCGACCTAAGCCGTTTCCACGCCACCTTCATGGCAGAGAGCTTTGCCGGCCTCGATGCCATGGAAGCGGATTTGCTGAAGCTGGAACGCGGTGAGCGCTCTGCGGAGACCATGCACGCGATCTTTCGGGTGGTGCACTCGTTGAAGGGTGCGGCCGGGACCCTGGGGTTCGATCGCATTGCCGACTTTTCTCATCATTTGGAATCGCTGCTCGACGGGTTGCGCAACGACCGGCTCAGCGTCGATTCCGGTACGGTGAGCGTGCTGCTCCAATCGGTCGATGTGCTGCGAGGGCTACTCGGGGTCGCTCAGGACGGTTCGGCGGCCGACGAGGCCGCGGTGGACTCGGTTCGTGCGCGCGTCATCGAGTTGGGGAAGGGCGGCGGTGGACCATCGCAACCGGTGGCGCTGCAGGCCCGCAGCGACTCTACGCAGCAACGCTATTCGATCCGTTTTCGTCCCAACGCACGCTTCTTTCAGTCGGGCGACGACCCGCTGCGGTTGCTGCGGGAGCTCTCAACGCTGGGGGAGTGTCGCGTACAGGCCGACATCGGCTCGCTGCCCGAGCTAGAAGAACTCGATCCGGAGTTGAGCTATCTGGCGTGGCGTATCGAACTCACCGGCCCGGCCTCGCGAAGCGAGGTCGAGGAGGTGTTTGCCTGGGTGGACGGCGACTCGGAAGTGCACATCCAAACGCTCGATACGATCGACCCCTGGGGCGGCGAAGCATCGCCCGCGCCGGCCGAGTCGGTGAAGCCTTGGGGACGTCGCGCGGCGGATCACATTCAGGAGGACGCGCGCGGCGCGGAGTCGGCCGCGATGGCGCGAGCCAGCACGCTGCAGGTCAGCACCGAAAAGGTGGACGCGCTGGTGAATTTGGTCGGCGAATTGGTGATCACGCAGACCATGCTCAAGCAGTGCGGAGAGGAGTTCTCCATGGACCGCTTGGAGCAACTGCGCACCGCCTTGGCGAGTCTCGAGCGCAATACGCGAGACCTGCAGCAATCGGTGCTGGCGATACGCATGCTGCCGGTTAGCTTTCTGTTTGGGCGGTTCCACCGTCTGGTGCGAGATGTCGCGATGGCATTGGGAAAGAAAGCCGAACTCAAGATATCGGGCGAAAGCAGCGAACTCGACAAGACCGTGATCGAGAAGCTGTTCGATCCTCTAACCCATCTGTTGCGCAATGCATTGGACCATGGCATCGAAACTCCTCAACAAAGACTTGCCGCCGGCAAGGTCGAGATCGGCACGATCCACTTGCATGCCGAGCATCGAGCGGGCTCGATAGAGATCGAGGTGCGCGATGACGGGCGCGGCATCGACCATGCCCGCGTCCGCGCGAAGGCGCTGCACGCCGGTCTCATCGACGCCGGCGAGGAGATGAGCCAGGAGCGAGTCCTGGAACTGCTGTTTGCGCCGGGTTTTTCGACGGCGGAACAGATTAGCGACGTGTCCGGGCGGGGCGTCGGCCTTGACGTTGTGCGACAGAATATCGCTTCTCTCGGCGGCGCAGTCGAAGTCAGTTCGGCGTTGGGCAAGGGCACTTCCTTTCGTATTCGCCTGCCGCTGACCCTAGCGATCGTCGAAGGCATGTTCGTTCAGGCCGGCGAGCATACCTATGTGCTCCCGCTGGCTTTCATCATCGAGTGCATGCAAGCCGGCGAGGGGGCGGTCAAGCCGATCAGCGGGCGAGGGTTGGTGGTGGAGGTAAGAGGGGAATACATTCCAATCGTGGACCTTGCCAGCGTACTTGGATTGCGGCATCCGACTTCGCTCGACAATGGCGTTCTAGTCCTGTTGGAAGCGGAGCAACGCAAGGTCGCATTGGTTGTCGACAGCATCGTGGGTCAAGACCAAGTGGTTATCAAGAGCCTGGAGGCGAACTACCAGAAAGTCGCGTACGTCGCGGGCGCGACCATTCTAGGGAACGGGCGCGTGGCGCTGATTCTAGACGCGAACGCCCTTGCGCGCGCTAGCGATGCACGCCGTCCCGTGGCGAGCGGGTCGGCGGCGCGTGCGCTCACGACGTAGGACGGCATGGCTAGGAGAAATGCATGACAGACAGCGGAGCCCAAGCACAGAGCAAGGATGCCCATGAGTATCTCGCCTTTCGGCTCGGGGAAGAGGAATACTGCATCGATATCCTAAAGGTGCAGGAGATCCGAGGCTATGACGCGGTTACCGCTATTCCGAACACGCCGCCGTTCGTGAACGGTGTAATTAACCTGCGCGGAATTATCGTCCCGATTCTCGACTTGCGACTGAAACTTAGCCTGCCGAAAGTCGGGTACGATCAGTTCACGGTGGTGATCATCTTGAACGTGGGGGGAAGAGTCGCCGGTGTGGTCGTCGACAGCGTCTCGGACGTGATCGCGCTGGGCGCGCGCGATTTGAAGCCGGCGCCACAGTTCGGCGCGGGCGTGATGACGGAATACATCCTTGGCCTCGCGACATTGGACGACCGAATGCTCATTCTGGTCGATATCGAGCGGTTGATCACCGGGGACGAGCTCGCGGCGGCGGCCTCCGTCGCCGAGCAGGCGGTCGTGTCGGCGTGAATCGACTTGCCGTCGATGCGATAGCAGAGTCGCAAGTTGTGGGAAGCCAACGTGACTGCGACGCATTTCGCCCGATGGACCCGTCCGATGGAGCCGCGAGGGAGTTTGAGTTTACCGAGCGGGATTTCCAACTTGTCCGACGCTTCGCCTACGATCGAATCGGCATCTCGCTGAAGCCGGGCAAGCAGGAAATGGTCTACAGCCGGTTGGCGCGGCGATTGCGCACGCTCGGTGTCGCCACATTCGCGGAGTATCTGCGCTTGCTGGAAAGCTCGGGTTCCTCGGAGTGGCAATCTTTTGTCAGCGCGATTACGACGAACCTCACCTACTTCTTTCGCGAACCGCATCATTTTGCCGCGCTAAGGACACAACTAGAGGAGTTGGAAGCGAGCGCACCGATTCGTGTTTGGAGTGCCGGCACCGCCACCGGAGAGGAAGCGTATTCGCTTGCGATAGTCTTGCTGGAGGCGTTTACCCAGCGTCGCGCACCCATCGAGGTTCTGGCTACCGACGTGGACACTGCGGCGCTCCGCGAGGCCGAAGCAGGAGTCTACCGTCTCGAGCAGGTGAAGCAGGTACCGCCGACGCGCCTCAAGCGCTTCTTCTTGCAGGGGACCGGCGCGCGACGTGGGCTCGTGAGAGTGAAGGACGAGGTGCGCCGATTGGTGTCATTTCGTTGCGCTAACCTGGTCGACTCTCAGCGGTTCGAGATGCGGTTTCACGCCATTTTCTGTCGCAACGTGATGATCTATTTCGACAAGGATACACAGCACCGGGTGCTGGAGAAGTTACACGCTCAGCTGTTACCGGGCGGCACGTTATACGCGGGCCACGCCGAGAATTTCTTTCATGCGAAGGCGCTTTTTCGGCCTTGCGGCAGGACAGTGTACCGGCGCGTCGAGGACTAACGGCCGAGATCAATGCAAGTGCCATGAAGGCTGAAGATTTTTCCAATGTCTCGCAACCTATCGTGTATCACGACAGGTCGTTCGACATCCTAACGGCGAAAATCCTACCGGGCGAGTATTACGTCACCAAGCGACAAATGATGATCGTCACGGTATTGGGATCCTGCGTGTCGACGTGTTTGCGCGACCCAACCGCCAAAGTCGGCGGAATGAATCATTTCATGTTGCCACAGCGCGCAGGCGATCTCGCCAGTCCGTTGTCTTCATCGGCCCGCTACGGCGCATTCGCCATGGAAGTGTTGATCAACCAAGTTCTCAATCTGGGCGCGCGCCGTGAGCGATTGGAGGCGAAGGTTTTCGGAGGCGC
The DNA here is from genome assembly GCA_964539965.1 of uncultured Burkholderiales bacterium. Taxonomy (GTDB): domain Bacteria; phylum Pseudomonadota; class Gammaproteobacteria; order Burkholderiales; family JALYOK01; genus CAZILI01. Next base: position 4,432 of record CAZILI010000142.1, read on the forward strand.
CCATGTCCTCGCAGGACTCACGGACATCGGACGCCGCAATGCCGAGTTTGTGCGAGAGTACTTGCATAGTGAGCATATCAAGTTGGCCGCTGAGGATCTGGGCAGCAACTATGCCCGCAAGGTCTACTTCTTTCCGGACAGCGGCCGCGTGCTGGTCAAGCAGTTGCGCACACTGCATAACGATACGATCATCACGCGAGAGCGCAACTATGCGGCGCAGCTCGACGTGGTCTCCGTACGCGGCGATGCAGACCTGTTCAAGTAGCGCACGATGGGACAGCCGCCCACTAGAGTACTGGTAGTTGATGATTCTGCCGCGATGCGGCACCTTCTGACCGTCCTGCTTGGCCGCTACCCGGACATCGAGGTGGTGGGTACCGCTAGCGATGCGTACGTGGCGCGGGAGCGAATCAAGGAACTGCGCCCCGACGTCATTACGCTCGACATCGAGATGCCGCGCATGAATGGCCTCACTTTTCTCGAGCGCCTGATGCGCCTGCGGCCGATGCCGGTGGTAATGGTTTCCAACCTGGTTGAACAGGACGCCGAGCCCACGCTTCGGGCGTTGGAACTCGGGGCCGTAGACTTCATCACCAAGCCCAAGACTACTGTTGCGGAGGCCCTCGACCAATACGCAGAGGAGCTGGCCGGCAAGCTGCGGGCCGCGGCACGAGCCGATCTGATCCGGCATGATCTCAGCGCCACTTGGTTGAGCCGGGCGCGAGTCGAACCAATAGGGTCCCTGGCGGCTTCACCTCACCTTGCGAGGAAGGTCGTCGTGATCGGCGCTTCGACTGGAGGTACCGAAGCTGTGCGAGAGATACTGGTGCAAATGCCGGAGAACATCGCCCCCATCCTGGTCGTGCAGCATATGCCGGAGTTGTTCACCGCCATGTTCGCTCGCCGCCTCGACCAGACCTGCCGCATCGCAGTTAAGGAAGCGGAGCACGGCGAACCGGCGCTCGCCGGCCACGCCTATGTCGCGCCTGGAAATATGCACATGGAAGTAGGGAGTCGGAACGGCGGCTACGCGATTGTGTTACATCAAGGCGGCGCGGTGAATCGGCATCGACCTTCGGTGGATGTGCTGTTTCGGTCGGCGGCGAAGGCTGCGTGCGCGGATGCGATCGGAGTGCTGCTCACGGGAATGGGGACGGACGGGGCGATGGGCCTAGCGGCCTTGCGGGATGCTGGTGCGCATACGATTGCTCAAGACGCGAAGACCAGCGTCATTTTCGGCATGCCGCGCGCGGCTATCGAGCTTGGGGCCGCCAAGGAGATTCAGCCGCTGCACGAAATCGGAAAGCGTATCGTTGTAGCGCTCAATTTTCGACCGGATCCAACGGCTGCTCGGTAGCGCAGGGGCTGCGACGGTGCGGCTACAGTTTTTTACCAACTTCTTGAGGATCCTCGCCTATCGTGAAAGCTCATTTCACGTTAGAGCGAGAGTGGAATATGAACTCAAGGAGATACCAACACTTCAGCCTTCCGGCACTACTGGTGATCTCTGGTCAGCATCGCGACCCACTCGTAAACGAGCTGTACCGCCGCATGCGCGACTTGGCAAACGAGAACAAGGCATTGAAACAAGCCTCGCGCTCTCGCAATCCGGCGAGCGGAATGCGCCGCCTAGCGGTGGCGTAGCGGCCGCCGCGCATCATTCAAAGCCGTATTTTAAGGCGCCGTTCGGCGCCTTTCTTGTTTCCACATCTCAGCAAGCGCCGGCCTTACCGGGCCGAACCATCTTGGCCAAGGCGTTCCAAACATTCTCGAGCAAGATCGGTTGTGCTTGCGCCGTAGGGTGAATCCCGTCAGCCTGAAAGTACTCCCGTCCGGTGCCTAGTCCTTCCAACAGGAAGGGTACGAGGGGAACGTTGAATTCGGTCGCAAGCTCTTGGTATGCGGCCTCGAGGCGAGATGTGTAGGCGCGGCCGAAGTTCGGCGGCAGTTTGATGCCCACCAAGAGCGCCTTCGCGTTCTCGCGCCGAATGGCGCGCAAGATGTAGGCAAGATTGTCTCGCATCTCTGAGATAGGGAGCCCTCGAAGGCCATCGTTGCCTCCCAAGGCGACAATCACAACACAAGGGCGATGGTGCTGCAACGCATCGTCTATGCGCGTCCGGCCGCCGGCCGATGTTTCGCCCGTGACACTGGCGTTGATCACAGAGGCGACGGTGTGCTCTTGCTTTAGCCGCCGCTCCAGCAGCCTGACCCAGCCGCGATCTTGGGGCAAGCCGTGGCCGCTCGAGAGGCTGTCGCCGAGGACCAATATGCTAGACTGCGACGCGGCCAGAAGTGTCGAGGCCGATGCCGCAAGCAGCAGAAAAAACCAGAGTCGTCTCATGGGTCCGCTCGCACTTTCTCCCATTGTCCTAACGGAAGGCTTGGCAAAGCAAGTCGTAACCTCCGCCGGACCGATTCAGATTCTGCAAGATGTGAACCTGCGCATCGAGCGTGGCGATAGCGTCGCCATTCTCGGCGCCTCGGGGTCGGGGAAGTCGACGCTACTTGGCCTGCTCGCCGGACTCGATCGGCCGACGGCCGGGCGAGTTGTCCTGGACGACATGGATTTGTTCGCGCTCGACGAGGACGCTCGGGCGGCCTTGCGCGCAAGAGTGGTAGGCTTCGTCTTTCAGTCGTTTCAGCTCCTTCAATCGATGACCGCGCTCGAGAACGTCATACTTCCGCTCGAGTTGCGCGGAGAGCCGCGTGCTGAGCGCGAAGGGCAGCGTATTCTGGAGCGGGTGGGGCTCGCAGGTCGACTGCATCACTACCCGCGTACCCTATCCGGCGGCGAGCAGCAGCGGGTGGCCATTGCACGGGCATTCGTCAGTCGTCCGTCGCTGCTACTGGCCGACGAGCCGACGGGAAATCTCGACTCGGTGACCGGAGCGCAGGTGATCGACTTGCTGTTCGAACTCAATCGTGAGCGAGGGGCGACCTTGGTTCTTGTCACCCATGACCCGGTCATCGCCGAGCGCAGTCGACGCCGGCTACGCTTGGTCGGCGGAGCCGTCGCCTCGCAAGACGAATGATCCGCGCGGCTCGCACCGTTGGCTTGGGCCTGCGCTTATTGCGGCGCGATTGGCGCTCCGGCGAACTCTATCTCTTCTTGCTTGCGGCGGCAATTGGCGTTGCCAGTACCACGACCGTTGGTTTCTTTGCCGACCGGCTGGAGCGCACCTTGCGGCTTGAGGCCAATCAGCTGTTAGGTGGGGACCTCGTGCTCTCCGCTAGCCACCTCCTCAAGCCCGACTTTGCGAATCAGCTTTCCCGCCTTGGCTTACGCGGTTGCAACGTGCTCACTATGCGTAGCATGGCGATGAGGGGCGAGCGGACGCAGTTGGTAGAGCTCAAGGCCGTGGGGGACGGATACCCGCTTCGCGGACGGGTCAAAGTCCGGCTAGGGCCAGGCGAGCAAGTGCGAGAGACAACCGAGCGACCGGCAGGCGGAGCGGTATGGGTCGGAGAGTCCCTATTGACGGCGCTCGGTACGTCGGTGGGCGAGACGATCGAATTGGGCGCAACCCGTCTTCGCGTCGACGGTGTCATCGTTGCAGAGCCTGACAGCGCATTGGATTTGTTCAACCTCGCGCCGCGACTGCTGATGCGCTTGGAAGATCTCTCCGCAACCGAGTTGATGCAGCCCGGTAGCCGCTTCACCGCGCGCTTGCTGGTTGCGGGACAGAGCGACGCGGTTGCAAGCTTTCGCTCATGGGCGCAAGCCCTGCTGGCCCCTGGGGAGCGGCTGGAAGGCGTGCGCGACGCTCGACCCGAAGTACGAGGACTCCTCGAGAGAAGTGAGCGTTTCATGGGCCTCACGGCGACGTTGGCGGTGATGCTCGCCGCCGTGGCCGTGGGACTCGCCGCCAGACGGTATAGCAGGCGGCACATCGAAGCGTGCGCTCTGTTTCGCTGCTTTGGCGCTACGCAACGCACCTTGGTCGGGCTGTTCATGGCGCAGCTTCTATCGCTGGCGATATCGGCGGCTGTGCTCGGATCGGCGGCCGGCTTCCTGCTGCAATTCGCGCTGGCAAAGGCGCTCGGGGGTGTTCTCCACGTCGCGCTAGCGCTGCCATCGATTCAGCCGGTGGCACAAGGGTTTGCGGTGGCTCTGGTCCTGATCTTGGGATTCGCGCTTCCTCCGGTGTTGCGCTTGCGACAAGTGCCGACGTTGAAAGCTCTCAGAGGCGACGTGGCATGGGTCGAAAGCAGCTCGCTCGCATCTTATGCGCTGGGAGTAAGCGCGCTGGTTGCGCTCCTCGGCTGGCGGGCCGGCGAGTGGAAACTCGCCGCGTATGTCGTGGGTGGATTCGCCGGTGCGATTGTAGCTGCGGTGGTGTTGGCCTGGCTGCTTGTGCTTGTTCTCAGGCGACTGCGCCGCTTCTCCGCGGGAACCTGGCGCTATGGTCTGGCGAGCTTGGCGCGCCGCCCGGGTGCCGCAGTGGCGCAGATCACGGCGCTGGCCGCAGGGGTGACGGCATTGCTGCTGCTCTCCTTGGTTCGCGATGACCTTTTGAATAGC
>CAZILI010000143.1:0-6981 GCA_964539965.1 uncultured Burkholderiales bacterium
GCGCCCGCGGTAAAGCCGACCACAGCGAAGAAACCCTGATAGCGGCGCGGCGGGCCGGTCGACGCCGGTCCCTCGTCAGTCTCGCGCGAGACGGCACAAGGTCGCGTGTTAAGATGCGAAAGCGCTGGTCAGCTTGCTTTCTCACCCATGCACAAGACTCTGCCGGACTACGTGGGCAACACGCCCTTGGTGCGTCTCGCGCGCATCGCGGGAAACACCAGCAACGTCTTGCTGGCCAAGCTCGAGGGCAACAACCCCGCCGGCTCGGTGAAAGATCGGCCGGCGTTGTCGATGATCACGCGCGCGCAGGCGCGTGGCGATGTGCGGCCCGGCGACACTTTGATCGAAGCGACCAGCGGCAATACCGGCATTGCGCTTGCCATGGCCGCGGCGATGTTGGGGTATCGGATGGTGCTCATCATGCCCGAGCACTTGAGCGTCGAGCGGCGCCAGACCATGCGCGCCTTCGGTGCCGAAATCATTCTCACCCCCGCCAAAGGCGGCATGGAGGCGGCGCGCGACCTGGCGGAAGCCATGCGTGCGCGCGGCGAGGGCGTGATCCTCGATCAGTTCGCCAATCCCGACAATCCGCTCGCCCACTACGAAGGCACGGGTCCGGAGATTTGGCGCGACACCGAGGGGCGCATTACGCACTTCGTCGCCACTATGGGTACGACCGGTACCATCATGGGCGTGTCGCGTTTCCTCAAAGAGTGTAACCCCGCCATCCAAGTGATCGGCGTGCAGCCCACCGAAGGCTCGCAGGTGCCCGGCATACGCAAATGGCCGAAGGAATATCTGCCCAAGATCTACCAACCGGCGCGGGTCGACCGCATCATTGAAGTGACCCAGAGCGAATCGGAAGAGACGGCGCGCCGGCTCGCGCGCGAGGAGGGTATTTTCGCCGGCATCTCCTCGGGTGGCGGGCTTGCAGCCGCGCTCAAGGTATCGGGCGAAGTCGAGAACGCGGTGATCGTGCACATCGTGTGCGATCGCGGCGATCGCTATCTGTCGACCGGAGTATTCCCCGACTGATCGTGGCCGTGCGAGCGCTGTTTTTCGCCTTGCTTTGCGGCGTCTGCGCGGGCGGACCATGCTGGGCGATATCGTCGATCCGGCTGAGCGCGGCGGAAGTGGTTTCGCCCGCGGCAGAGGTGAAATCCCCGGCATTCGAAGTGCGCTTGTCGCCCTCCTCAAGAGAACTGAAGGTAAGCGTGTCGGCGCTGACCGCATGGGGCCGCGCGTGGGGGCGGGTCGAGCTGTCGTGTCCGTGGCGCCAACTCGACGCCCACACTACCGTCTGTGCGCCGGGCAAGCTAAACGCGGCCGGCGAGCGCGCCACTCTCACCGCAAGGCTCACCGACCAGCCCAGCCTCGACCTGACGATCAGCGCGCCATCGGCGGAGCGATGGGTGCTCTCCGCCAGTCGGGCGGCAAACGGTTGGCAGGGCAAGATCAAGATCGCGGGCGGCGACGTGGCGCGCTGGTCCAAGTTGCTCACGGCGGATCAGCCCAAAGCCTCCGCCGGCACGCTCGACGGGGAGGTGTCGCTGGTTCGTTCTTCGGCGGGAGTGCTCGACACGAAAGGCCGCGTCGAGTTCAAGGGCGTAGATTTTTCCGACAGTGCGGGCGAGCATCTCGGTGCGGGCATGGAAGGCGCAGCGCAATTCTCGGCAAGCCAAGCCGGTGAACGGTGGGGTTGGCGCGTGAGCGTGGATTGGCGCAAAGGCGAGCTGTATTGGAAGCCGATCGGCGTGGCCAAGGCCGGTCACCGGCTCGAAGCCCACGGCGCGCTGCAAGGCGCCACACTCGAAGTCGAGCGCGCCGATCTTTGGCTGGCCGACGTGGGGCACCTCACTCTCACCGCGCGCTGGGATGTCGAGCGCGCCCTCGCGCAGCGCATCGAGCTGAACAGCACACCGCTCGATCTCGGCGCGTTACATGAGCTTTTGGTCAAGCCGTCGACTAGCGACGAGACGATTCGCGGCCTGAGTGTGGCGGGCAGGGCAGCGATAGGCTGGCAGTATGCCGACGGTGACACGCGTAGCCTAGACTTGAAGATCACCGACACGACTGTCGCGGAGCCTGGTGGTCGTTATCGGCTCACCCGACTCAACGCCGCTATCCCATGGGTGAACGGGCGCGCGACCGAAGGCGTGGTCTCGTTCGAAAGTGCGGCGTTCGGGCGCTTGCCGTTTGGCCGCGTGGTGGCGCGGCCCAGAATGAACGGCTATGACCTGACTGTGCCGGAACTGGCGCTGCCGATTCTCGACGGGTCGCTCAGGATGCAAGACCTGCGAGTGCGGCGCGATGCCGACGAATGGGTGTGGCAATACAGCGCCGAACTGACGCCCATCTCACTGCCGCAATTGACGCGGGCACTGGGCTGGCCCCAGATGGCCGGCACCTTGTCGGGAGAGATTCCCCGCGTGCGCTACGCCCGGCGCGAACTCAACGTGGACGGGGCGTTGCAATTCAAGGTGTTCGAGGGGCATATCGTCGCCACCAATTTGAAGCTGATCGATCCGTACGGCGCGACGCCTACCCTGCTGGGCAACATCGTGATGAGCGACCTCGATCTAGAAGTGTTGACGCGCACTTTCTCCTTCGGCCAGATCACCGGTCGTATCGACGCCGCGGTGCAGGACATGGAGTTGCGCGGCTGGCGGCCGATGCGTTTCGACGCCCGCGTTTTTTCCAGCCCGGGCGAGTATCCGCGTCGCATCAGCCAACGCGCCGTGCAGAACATCTCCTCGCTAGGGGGTGCGGGTGCGGCGGCGGCGATCCAGCGCAGCGTGCTGCGCATCTTCGAGCAGTTCGGCTATCGCAGGATCGGACTGAGTTGTCGCCTGCGCGGCAATCTGTGCGAGATGGGCGGAGTGACCGACTCGGCGCAAGGCTACGTCATCGTTCAGGGCGGCGGCATACCGGCGATTACGGTCATGGGTTACAATCGCCAGGTAGGTTGGGAAGAGTTCATCGCGCGCGTGAAAGCCGCTATCCAAAGCAATGCTAAACCCGTCGTTCAGTGAAAGGCGCTTCCTAATGGGCAAACTGCTGGCTGCGCTCGTGGCGAGCGCGAGCTTCAGTGCTTGCGTCACCATCAACGTGTATTTTCCCGCCGCCGCTGCGGAAAAAGCCGCCGACAAGATCATCGACGAAGTCTGGCAGTTGAAGCAAGGACAGCCGCCGGCCGCCAAACCGCAGCCCACGCCTGCGCCCAAGCAGTAGGCGCTGTTTTCCTCCACCTTTGCTGGAAGAGACGATCATGAGCAGATTGATAAGGTCGATGTGTACCGCGTTCGCGCTCACGTGGCTAAGCCAAGCATTTGCGCAGGCGAATCTCGATATCGATAGCCCGGCAATTCGGGCCGTGCAAAATTCGATCGCTGCGCGTCACGCTAAGCTCGTGCCGGGGTACCAGTCCGGCGCGGTGGGGCTCACACGTGACGGGAACGTTGCGGTGCGCGACGCCAACGCGGTGCCGCTTAAGGAGCGCGCAGGGATAACGGCCTTGGTGCAGCAGGAGAATCAAGACCGCGCCGCACTCTATCGCGAAATCGCTAAGCAGAACAACCATCCCGAGTGGGAGAGCGACATCCGCAACACCTTTGCGCAGCGCTTCGTGCAGAAGGCGCAGCCGGGCTGGTACTACCAGGACAGCGGCGGCAACTGGGTCAAGAAGTGACGCCGGTATTGGCGTTCGACATCGAGACCATCCCGGACACCGATGGGCTGCGCATCTTGCTGGATCTGCCTGCCGACACCCCGGCGGCGACCGTCGCGGAAGCGGCGTTCGCGCGTCGGCGGGAGGTAAGCGGCACAGACTTCTTGCAGCATCACGTGCACAGGGTTGCCGCAATCGCGTGTGCGTTGCGCGAGCGTGATCAATTCACGGTGTGGTCGCTCGGCTCACCGCAAGACGGCGAGGCGACCTTGATCCAGCGCTTCTTCGACGGTATCGAGAAGTACTCCCCGCAACTCGTGTCCTGGAACGGCGGCGGCTTCGATCTGCCGGTGCTGCACTATCGCGCTCTCGTCCACGGAGTGCGCGCGCAACGCTATTGGGAGTGGGGCGAGGAGGATCGCGAATTCAGGTACAACAACTATCTGAACCGCTACCACACGCGGCACATCGATCTCATGGACGTGCTCGCCGCCTACCAAATACGGGCCAGCGCGCCGCTCGACCAAGTCGCCAAGCTGTGCCGCTTCCCCGGCAAGCTGGGCATGGACGGCTCGCAAGTGTGGGAGGCATATCAGCGCGGCGAGATCGCCGACATACGTGCCTATTGCGAGACCGATGTCGCCAACACCTTTCTCGTGTTCCAGCGCTTCCAGCTGATGCGCGGCGCACTCACGCGTGAGCAGTATCACAGCGAAGTGGCGCTGGTGCGCGAGTGCCTCGGCCGCTACGACGCCGCGCACTGGCGGGCGTTTGTCTCCGCCTGGCCGGACGCGACGGGCTCGCCGGGCTGAAGATCCGTACCTCTACCGGTATCGCCCTGAAGATTTTATGTAGGAAGCAGGATTCGACCGATACTCGGGAGGGGTAGGGGGTACCGCGGCGGTCGGTAGCCTTACGTCCGACCGCTACGCCTTGCGCCAGGCCGAGGCAGCCGGTATAGTCGCTGCACTTTTTCGGCGCGCGCCGCGCCGCCTTGTCGAATCGTCATCATCACCGGCCAACCGGCCTTTCTCGAAACCAGGAGATCCGAGGTCTATGAAAACTCCCATGCGCGTTGCCGTCACCGGCTCGGGCGGGCAGATCGGCTATAGCTTGCTGTTCCGTATCGCCAGCGGCGAAATGCTCGGCAAAGATCAACCCGTCATCTTGCAGCTTTTCGACATCACGCCTGCGCTGCCGGTTGTGCGCGGCGTGGTCATGGAACTAGAAGACTGTGCCTTTCCGCTGGTGCAGGGTGTTGTGGTCAGCGACGACGTGCGAGTGGCGTTTCGCGACATCGACATCGCGCTGTTGGTCGGCAGCCGCCCGCGTACCAAAGGCATGGAGCGCAAGGACTTGCTGGAAATGAACGGCGCGATTTTTACCGAGCAAGGCAAGGCGCTGGCCGAAGTGGCGAAGCGATCCGCCAAAGTATTGGTGGTGGGCAATCCGGCCAACACCAATGCGCTCATCTGCATGAAGAATGCGAAGGGCCTCGATCCACGCAACTTCTCCGCCATGATGCGCCTGGACCACAATCGCGCGCTGTCGCAGATCGCCGCCAAGCTCGGCAAGCCGGTCGCGAGCATCAAGAAGATGACCGTGTGGGGCAATCACTCGGCCACGCAATATCCCGACATCTCGACCGCTGAGTGCGACGGACAGAGTGTGGCGAAGCTCATAAACGACCAATCGTGGGTCGACACCGTGTTCATTCCCACCGTGCAGAAGCGCGGTGCGGCGATTATCGAAGCGCGTGGCTCGTCTTCGGCGGCGAGTGCGGCCAACGCCGCGATCGCGCACATGCGCGACTGGGTGCAGGGCACGCCGGCGGGAGATTGGGTGACCATGGCGGTACCATCGGACGGCAGCTACGGTATTCCGGAAGGCGTGATGTACGGCTATCCGGTCACCTGCGCCAACGGCGGCTATCAGGTCGTGCCCGGTCTAGCGGTCGCTGACTACAGCCGCGGCAAGATGCAAGCAACGCATCAAGAGCTGCTCGAGGAGCGCGCGGCGGTAGTCAATCTGCTCGGCTAGCCTCGCGCCTCGATTTTCGTAGCCGCAATGAAAAGAGCGACGCGCGGAGCGTCGCTTTTTTTCTTGTCCTCTACTGTAGAGGCTAGAGCGCGCGACGGCGCAACGCACCCAAGCCGGCGAGCCCGAGAGCAAACAAGGCGAGCGAGGCGGGTTCGGGAACCTGGCCCTCGCGGCCGTGCCAGCTCACGTCATGCGAGCCGGGGTTGTTCTCGATAGTGGTAACCAGCAGACCGCTCTTCTTGTTGCCGATGCGCGATGTTTCTAGCGCCATCAAATCGAAGTGCAGGGATGGCCCGGTGAAAGCGCCGAGGCCCAAGGTGAGCGTCTTGATTTCACCGTCCGCAGCGCCGGTCTCGGAGGCGAAATCGGGCACCGCCGCGGTGTTCTTCGCAAAGTCGCCGATGTCGAAGAACAGAAAGTCGGACACCGCATCCTGTAGGGGATAGTGGTTGTTGGGGAAGAAGAAGTTCGTGGCCGAAGAACCGAACGCGCTGGCGCCATTGATGGTCACGTTGGCGAGCGCTGATGCGAGCATACCGTCGGTAACGGCGGCGATCAGCACCGCGCCGTGACCGTTCCAATTAGCGAGCGCCGGATTGACCGCACCCCAGCCGCTGCCGCCGGAGGCCGCACCGCCGAGCTGAACGACATTGCGATTCTGATACACGCCCGCCGCGTATAGCAACGTGCCCGAAGTGAACGCCGTATCCGCGTCGTCGCCGATCGTGATGTAGTCGGCGTAGCTGCCTTCACCGGCCCCGCCGGGGGCGCCGACCTGCAGCACCGGAACGGCGTGCGCGGAAGCGCTGAGCGCGAGAATTACTGCCAAAGGAATCCAGCCTGCAGCGAGTTTCATATTGTTGTTTCCTGGTTGTTGTGACCGATGGGCGTGCTCTACTGCAATCGTTGTGCCATGCAACGCAAGTCCATGGGGGGTAATAGTGTTTACGCTCTTGACACAATTACATCGAGCGCGTCTGTAAGGTATTCCGACAACGGCTGGATCGGACTCGATCACCCTGAGGCACAACGCTTCGCGCATAACCCACGTCACCCGCACTGCTGACGCGCGAGCGCTCCCCGCTATACACTGCCGTTTCGAATAGGAGGAGTCAGCGATATGGCGTTCATGAAAAAGATCGACTACGCGCAAGCGTCGCCCGAAGTCAAAGCGGTCTACGACGAGATCATGACCACGCGCAAGACCGACTGGATCAACAACTTTTGGAAGGTACTTGCCAACGACGCGATCAATCTGCGGCGCATCTGGGAAG
>CAZILI010000143.1:6991-8937 GCA_964539965.1 uncultured Burkholderiales bacterium
GTCATGCGACCCGGCAAGCTCGACGTGCTGACCAAGGAGATGATCTATGTCGCGGTCAGCATCACCAATAACTGCGAGTACTGCATATGCTCGCACACCGCCTCGGCGCGCAAGGCGGGCATGACCGACGAAATGCTGTCCGAACTCATCGCCGTGGTGGGTATGGCGAATCAGACCAATCGGCTGGCGATCGGCTATCAGGTCGAGGTCGACGAGCGTTTCAAGCCCGCGGCCTAAGCAGAACGAAAACGCTTTCGTCGCGTCTAATCGTAACCACCTAGTCATTCCGGAGACGAGCATGACCGAGCAAGAGGCCGTTCTCACCATCGCATTCATGGCAGCGTTGGCCGACGGCGGCAGGGACGAAGCGGAGCGCGCCGCGCTGCAACGCGTGAGCAGCGGGTTCGCCGGCAGCGGCATCGATGCAGAAGCGATATTCGAGGCCGTGTTGTTGCGCAAGCGCAGCCTACCCGAAGCCGCCGCGGCGCTGACTTCTCCCGAAGCGAGGCGGCTCGCCTACGAAACAGCAGTGGCGGTATGCGACGCCGACGGCACGAGCAGCGCGTTGGAGCAACAGTTTCTCGCGGCACTGCGCAGCGAACTGCGCCTGCCCGAGGCCGACACCAAGCGCGTGTTCGATCAGGCTGAGGCGATCGCCGCCGCGCCGGTTGCCGCCGCGGGCAGTGCCGCCGGCAAGATCGACGAAGCCGAGCTGGACAAGACCATCCTCAACTACGCCATCTTGAACGGCGCGCTGGAGCTGATGCCGGCTTCGCTCGCGACCATGGGGATCGTCGCGTTGCAGATGAAAATGGTCTATCGCGTCGGCAAACAGTACGGCTACGAGCTCGACCAGGGCCACGTCAAGGATTTCTTGTCGGTCGCCGGCGTGGGGCTCACCTCGCAGTATCTCGAAGGCTTCGCGCGCAAGCTGATCGGCGGTGTACTCGGCACCCTCGGCGGCGGCATGATCGGCGGGCTGGGGCGCCAGGCGACCAGTTCGGCGATGTCGTTCGCGGTGACCTATGCGCTCGGGCAGGCGGCCAAACAGTACTACGCCGGTGGGCGTACGCTCGCCGCGGTGGACCTAAAAGGGCTGTACGCCAAATTCCTCGAGCAGGGAAAGGCGTTGCGAGAGCGCTATGCCGGCGATATCCAACAGAAAGCAGGCAGCATCGACGCTTCGCGACTCGTGTCCTTGATCAAAGAAAGCTAGCAGAAGGTGGGCAGTATATCTCTGCGCCCCGCATCCAGACAAGCTTATAGGGCCCCTACCCCATCGGGTAGGGGAGCCAAGGCCTAAGCGGCTTCCTTTACCGAAGGCAGCCCCGCCAGCGCCATCGCGAGTTCTTTCTCGTCGTATTCCTGGTCGACGAGCTTGCCGGCGAAGTAGTCCATGTACGCCTGCATGTCGAAATGACCGTGACCGCAGAGATTGAACAAGATGGTGCGAGAGCGGCCTTCCTTCTTGCACTCGAGCGCTTCGTCGATCGCAGCGCGGACAGCGTGATTCGCTTCCGGCGCCGGCAAGATGCCTTCGGCACGCGCGAACTGCACACCGGCTTCGAATACCGCGCGCTGCCGGCACGCGCGCGCCTCGATCAGCCCGAGCTGCTTGATGTGCGATACCAGCGGCGCCATGCCGTGGTAGCGCAAACCGCCGGCGTGGAAGCCGGGCGGGATGAAGGTGGAGCCCAGCGTGTGCATCTTCACCAGCGGCGTCAAATGTCCCGTGTCACCGAAGTCGTAGGCATATTTGCCCCTCGTCAAGCTTGGGCACGCCGAAGGCTCGACCGCGATAATGCGCACCTTCTTGCCGCCGCGCAGCTGCGCGCCCAGGAAGGGGAACACGATGCCGGCGAAATTCGAGCCGCCGCCGGTGCAGCCGATCACGATATCGGGATAGTCGCCCGCCATGTCGAAATGCTTGATGGCCTCCTGGCCGA
>CAZILI010000144.1:0-8925 GCA_964539965.1 uncultured Burkholderiales bacterium
TGCATCTTCAACAACATCGCGGTGGCGGCGGCGCACGCGCTCGAGCACTACAAGCTCAAACGGGTGGCGATACTGGACTTCGACGTGCATCACGGCAACGGCACCGAGGAGATCTTCACCAATGATCCTCGCGTGCTGTTCTGCTCGACCTTACAGCATCAGTACTATCCGTTTCAGGGCGCGGACACCGTGAGCGAGCACATCATCAACACACCGCTGCCGGCGCGCAGCGACGGCGAGCGATTTCGCGAGGCGGTCGAGCGCGATTGGCTGCCGAACTTGCGCAAGTTCAAGCCCGAGATGTTGCTGATCTCGGCCGGATTCGATGCTCACAAGGACGATCCGTTGGCCGATCTTGGGTTCACCGAGGATGACTATCGCTGGGTGACGCGGGAGCTGCTGCAGATCGCCGGCGAGTTCGCGCACGACCGGCTCGTGTCCTCGCTCGAAGGCGGGTATGACCTGAGCGCGCTCGGCCGCAGTGTCACCGAGCACATTCGTGCGATGTGCGGAGGTTGAAACGCTACGCTACCCTCAAGGGTAAGGGGTCGATAGGCTAGTGTGGACGCGGGTGCGAGAGGTATACCCCCGCGGTTCTCAGCAGAAGCTAGTCGGGATCGCCACGCAGCGCATCGACCCGCGCTTTCATGCTCTGCGCGCTTTCTAAGAAAGGCTCTAGCGCTCGCGCGCCGGTGAGCCGCGCCGCCGGAATCTTCAGGTCCACCGCGTGCTGGTCGTCGACTTCATCGCCGACACCGAGCTGTTGCGCGAGCGATACGGCGAGCACGGCGGCGACCACCGCGACCGAGGACACGGCCGGAATCCAAGTGTGACGCGGGTTGACGAGCTTGGCGTGCGCGTACAGGGTAAGCGCCGCCAACACGCCGGCGCCCAACAGCGCGTACACATGCAACGGCACCGAGAATGCGAACGCACCCCAGCTTGCGAGCGCTTGCCAGATCGATAGCCCGGCAAGCCCTAGGCAAGCGATGTTGGCGTGGCGCAGCGCATTGGGCCGTCCGAGGAGCAAGCGGCTCATGAGCGCCCAAAAGCCGATCCATAGAAACAGCAGCAACACCACGCCGGCGAGCGGTGCCAAGTAGTTGACCCATTCGGTCGGCTCGACCGTCGACAGGTAGAGATCGGCGGCGGTCAGGCCGACGAGCAACAGCACCAGCGCGCCCAGGGTGACGGGTGAAGTGAGCAAGGTGCCGCGGCCCTCCACCCGCTCGGGCGGCACGGCGAAGTCGCGCGCTCGCAGGCGCAATTGCGTGTGGCCGACGCGCAGGACGGTGTGCGGCGCAAGCTCGACCAGCAGGCGCTTGCCCTTGATCGGCAATGCGATCAAGCCGTTCTTGGAGTCGAGGTCGTGGGCGACGGGGTAGCCGACCTCGCTCGCCTCGATGCGCACGTGGTGAGCCGCCACGTAGGCCTCGTCGAGGATCACGTCGTTGTCGTAGGCGCGGCCGATGGTGAGCGGAAAGCCGTGCACGGCGTGGCGCGCCACGACCTCGCCGCCGCGGTCCAAGACTTCCAAGAAGGCTATTTCTGCCAACGGATCGCTTCCAAGTAACGGCGCACGAACGCCAGCCCGTTGTCGAAGGTGACGCCGGTCAACTGCAACCTGCTCTGCAGGCCCATGCGGGCCTGATCCACGGTTGCGAGAGTCAGCCCGAAGTTATACAGCGGGGTGAATTTCTTGTAAGCGCGCGTGCACAACACGGCGCGGAACACGATGTCGTTCTGCTTCAAGAAATCCTCTTTGCACTCGGCGCGCGTATAGTGCTGCTTAGAGCGCCCGCCGAGCGCGCCGCGCTGGGCGAAGCGCTGCGCGTACAGCGAGTAAAACCGCAGGCTGTTGAGATTCTTGCTCTGAAACAGCTGGTGCTCGAAGTTGACGTCGCCCACCTGCACTTCCTCGTCGATGTACAGGCTCGAGTCGATGCCGCAATTGGTACCGTCGAGCTGGTAGCGGTCGGAGCCGCTCTGGTCGTTGTAGGCCCAGCAGCGGCCGAAACGCGCGGGTTTGTCGGGCACACGATAGCCGCCCAGTTGCTGGCCGGGCAGCGCGTCGGCGTTGAGTGCTTTCATCAAGCGCGCCTGATGACCGAGCAACTGATCGTTGATCTCGCGGCTCCAGTCGTGCGGCGCATCGTTGGCGAGCGTACGCGCCCGCGCCAGAATCTGCCCGACATGCTTGCCGGGTATCAAAAAGCTCACCAACTCGCCGTCGCGGCTCTGCGCGACGTTCACGCCGAACACCTTGCCCGCCAGAGTGAGCGCCGGGCCGCCGCTCATGCCGGGATTGAGCGCGCCGCTGAAGTGGATACGTTCATGAAAGCTGCCGTCGACCACGCCGTTGTAGGTTCCCTCCACGATAGTGAAGCCCAGGTCCAGCGGATTGCCGATCGAGAACACTCGCTCGCCCTGGGTGATGGGCGAGACGTCCAAGTCGAAGTAAGGGAGCTTGCTGCCGGCCATGCGCAGCGCGGCGAGATCGTTGACCACGTCTACCGTGAGCAAATTCAGCTCGCCGCGCGAGCCGTCGCCGCGGATGTACTCGAGGCTGTAGGCGGCCGGGTCGAGCGCGAACCTGGACACCACGTGGTAGTTGGTGATCACCAGGCCGTTGGCGCCGGCGAGAAAGCCCGAGCCGATCACCGCCTGCGAGCGCGCCGCCTTGAGCACCACCCGCACCTGCAGCAGCTTGTCGCGCGCCTGAGCATAAACTTGCCGTGCCGTGGTCGACACGCCGGCGGGCACCGCCGTTGCGGCGAACGCGGCCGGGTAGCTCATCACCAGGGCGACCAGCGCCCCGCGGCCGAAGGCGCGCCAGGCGCGTTGTGTGAGAACGCTCAACATATCGTCAGCGCATTGTACTGCGGGCGCCGCCGCCGGCGCGTTGCGCGATGGTGGTAAGATGCGCGGCAGACAAGGCAACACACATCGGTATCATGTGCCCCGTGACTGACTTGGTGTGGGCGAGAGCCGCGGTTACGCGCGGCGCGGCGATCGCCGCGCTGGTGCTCGGCGCGTGTGCCCAGCAAGCCATGCGTCCGATGCATGAGATGCGCGGCGACTGCGCCGACTATGGTTGGGATCTGCGCGCGGAGTTCGCGATTGCGCAGCAAAGCGGGGAGGCCGCCAAGGTCTATCCGGCCGCTAACGCCAACGCGCAAAGCGTGCCGCTAGGCAAGAAGCTCGACTTGGAGTTGTTTCCCACCGCGCGGGTCGATTTCCTGGTGGAACCGGAGCGTCGCGGCAAGAAGCCCGAGGAGTTCGCCGGCTTGATCCGCTTCGTCGTGCCGCAAGACGGCATGTATCGCGTGTCGACCGGCAGCGCCTATTGGGTCGAAATAGTCGACGCCGAGCGCACGCGTGTGCGCGCACCCAAGTTCGAGATGCAATCGCAATGTAAGCTCGTCTTCAAGAGCGCAGCCTTTCCGCTGCGCGGCAACGCTTCGTATTGGCTGCAAGTGAGCGCGAGCAAGGTCGACCGAGCCTATCTCATCATTACGCCGGAGCCCTGACCCGCAAGTCCCGCGCGCACAGGCGATCGCGAACAACAAGAACACGCATGAGCTCGATTCGCAGAAACCTAGCCGCGGTGACCGCCGCGAGTTGCCTGTGCGCCAACGCCGCGCTGGCACAGAACACCGCACAGAGCGGCGCGCAGCACGACAGCTCCACGCAGGGGCCGACCGTGATCCGCGCGCGGTTCACCTTGATAGACGAATATACGCGCCTGCCCGATAACGACTATCGCAACCGAATCTTGCTGCAAGCCACCATGGGTCTGGGCGAGAAGCGCGACTATGGACTGACGATAGAGGTGCCGTACGCGCAGTATCGGCCGGGCAGTGTGGCGCAGGAGCAGGCCGCCACCGGCCTAGGCGACGTGCGCACGTTCTTCGTCCATACGTTCTACACGCAAGGGCAATGGTCGCATTCGTACGCCTTGGAGAGCTACTTCGACACCGCCGTCGACCGCCGACTGGGCGTGGGCTCGACTACCCTATTGCCCTCGTACGCGCTCACCTACCGGGCGAGCAAATCCTTTCAGACCGTGCTGCTGACGCAATACCAGTTCGACATCAGGCGCGACGACGATGTTTCGCCGGTGCGGCTGCTCGCGCTGAGGCCATTCCTTGTCCTCAACTTTCCGCACGCTTGGTACTCGTTCATCGAGGGGAAGGCGGTGATGGACTTCGATCGAGATAATAACTGGGCCGTTACCGGCACCGCTTCGCTAGGCAAGTTTCTCGACGAGAAAAAACACGTCAGCGTGTTCGCGGTGGTGGGCGGACCGCTCAACCGCTACGCGCGTGACAACGTGCAGCGGTATCAACTAAAAATGGGCATGAACTACTTCTTCTGACCTGCATGCATCAAGGCGCGGCGAGCAGGCGCTCCTCGCCGCCCGGCAACGGTCCAACGTGCAGCGACAAGTCGTGGCGCAGCACGCGGAAGCGCGCCGGCGCGGCCCGTAACTGGCGGCTTTGGCCAAGCAGTTTGCGAGAGGTCTCGCCCAGCACTTCTGTCAGCCTTGCGGTGTCACGCGTGAGGCTGTCCGTGTGCACAGCGGTGCGCGACACTTGCTCGATCCCTTGCGCTTGCTCTTGTCCGGCGGACGCAATGCCAGCGCGATCGAACAGGCGATCAGCAGCAGGGCGCGGGCGAGCGAGGTGGCGCGGGCGAGATCGTCGCGCCACCGCTGCACACGAAACGCCGATAAGCGCAGAAAGTCGTTCACCGCGCCGCTGTAGCTCTGCTTCCAGTCGGTGTATCGCTTCCCTTCTACCATTGCCAATGCGTCTGCCTGCTTTGTCTCATCCACCGACTTGAAGGCAGCGGTCTCCAGGTCCACCAGCTTGGTGTTGGCGTCGATCTGTCGCTGAAATATCGCCTTGGTTTCCTCGTCGAAGGCTTGCTCCTTGGCGGCGGCCCCGATGCCGTCGAGTTGAGCGGCGTAGTCGTCGTATCGTCCCTGTCAGGACACTTGCTTGGTCAGAATGCAGTTGCGCAGGGACTGCGTGAGGATCTCGCCCATCCAGAGCATGGACTGGGCGCGTGAGAGCTGCGTCTGCTGCCCAGCGATCGTCCGGCAAGCATATCACCCCCCGTCCGAGAAAGATGGCGGAGCTTAGCGCAAGCGCGAAGCGCCTCGTTACGAGAGTAACCCCGGCTGCATGACCGCACGGCCTGTCGGTTACTTGCTGGCGCCGGCTTGCCGAAGCAGTTCGAGAACGTACGCCGCGGGAATGGCATAGGAGATGCCGCTCGGATGCGTGAGCACGTTCTCTTTGGTGTCCTTGACGAACACCATATTGAGCACGCCGACCACCGCTGCGGTATCGCGGCGATACAGCGGGCTGCCGCTGTTGCCGGGATAGGCAGTGGCGTCGAGCTGAAATACGTCGAAGGCCTTGCGCAGCCGGGTTACCAGCCGTGGATCGAGGCGTTTGGAGCCGGCTTGAGGAATCGCGATCGGCGTGATGGCCGACACGCTCGCGCGGTGCGTGACCGGGTACAGGCCGAGCACGGTGCCGATCGGGAAACCCGTGAAGGCCAGTTCTTCGCCTTCTTTGACCGCACTCGAGTCGCCGATGGCGAGCGCCGGCAGCGGCTCTCCTTTGAAGCGCAGCAAGGCGAGATCGTGATCGGCGTCGGTGCCGACTTGCTCGGTCTCGCGCAACTGCACGCGCTGGCCGCGCCCCACCAGCAGCACCATAGTCTCCTTGTTGCGGAAGTCGATCTCACCCTCGACCACGTGCGCGTTGGTGATCGCGTGCAAACCGTCCGCGACCACGAATCCGCTGCCGCGAAATCGCACCGCCGGATTGCGCGTCGGCAGGTAGGTTGCGATGCCTACGATCGACGGCTTGACCCGCTCGATGGTGGCGACCAGCTCCGCCGCCCGCGCGGGCAACGCAGTGCACAGGGCGAGGCAGAAGAGGGCGAACCTCGCGCTCACGCGAGCACGGCGATGCGCTTGCGCTCGATCAAGGCGAAGTCGATTTCGTAGCCCAGGCCCGGGCCGGTGGGCGCGTGCACCAAGCCGTCGCGACCGACCTTGATGTCTTCCACCAAGCCGTACTTCTGCGCGCCGTCGGGCAGCAGCACTTCGAACAGCTCGGTGTTGCGTATCGCCATGATGACGTGCAAGTTGGCGACGTTGTTGAGGGAGTTGCCGCCGTGGTGGATCTCGATGTTCATGCCGAAAGCTTCGGCCAAGTGCGCGGCCTTGAGCAGGGTAGTGATGCCGCCTTTGACCGCGACGTCGCCGCGCAAATAGTCGGTCGCTTGCAGCATGATCCAGGGCGCGTAGCTGTCGTAACCGGTGATCGGGTACTCGGTCGCCATGATCGGGATGCGCAGCTTCTGCTTGAGCTTCACGTAGTTGTACAGATCTTGGTCCGCCAGCGGGTCTTCGTACCAATGGAAATTCATCTCTTCGACCGCGCGCCCGACCCGCACCGCGGCGGGGAAGTCATAACTCCAGGTGGAGTCGAGCATGATCTTGTAGTCGTCGCCCACCGCGCGGCGCACCGCTTCGCATACCTTGATGTCTTCTTGCCAGCGGGTCGGCGGGTGAATCTTATAGGCGGCCCAACCGCTCGCCCTGTACTCCGCCGCTTGCTCGGCGTACGCCTCGGGCGAAGCGAGCACGGCCGAAGAGGCGTACGCGCCGATCGCCTCGCGATAACTTCCCATCAGGCGATGGATCGGTTGTCCGTAGGCTTTGCCGGCCAGATCCCACAGCGCCACGTCGACGGCGCCGATCGGGCGCACGCCGGCCGCGCGTTGGCGTTTCCAGATTGCTTGATTCAAACGCTCGCGGTCCAACGGATTCTTGCCCAGCAGCACCGGCTTCAAGTGCGAGATCAACGCCTGTCCGTCGTGCGCGGCCGAGTTCATCGCCGAGCCGAGAAAGGCATGTCCTTCGATCGCCTGGTCGGTTGCGATGCGCAGCAGCCCGAGCGCGCTGCTGCCGGCAAACTGGCCGGTGTGCGTGCCGTAGGTGGTGGTCGGAATATTGTCCCAGGCGAACAAAGTGAGCGTGACGTCGGTGATCTTCATATGAGCAATCTCATTCTTGCGGCGGTGGCACGACCACTTGCTCGTAGGCGTGGCGGCGGGTGACGAGCTTGGCGTGGCTGAACACGTCGAGCGCTTTCTCGTACAGCGCTGTCGGGATGGCGATGTCGCCGGCCCAAGTGCCAAGCTTCTGGTAGGCGGCGATCGCGGCCGTAAGCGCCGCCGGATCGATATCGGGAAAGAATTTGGCTTCGGCTGCGGCGATCTCTTGCGGCGGGGCGCTGTGCGCCCAAGCACGCGCCGCCCGATAGGCGCGCATGAAGCGCGCCGCCTGCTCGGTCGCGAGCCATTCGCGGCGCGCGGCCAAGGTGCTGAACGAGACGGGCCCGATCACCTCGCCGACCGAGGCCACCACCCGCGCCCGGCCCTCGTGCTCCAGTTGCTGCGGGTAGGGGCCTTGCTCGTGAAACCAAGCGCCCTCGCCGTTGCGGAACGCGGCCAGCATGCTCGCCGTGGCGCCGCGATCGATGCCGGCGACCTCATTCAAATCCACCCCGCGCAAGTGCAGTGCGTAGCGCAACATCGCTTGCGGCTGGCCGCCGTGCACGAACAAAAGGCCGCCTTGCTTGAGCCCTGCCCAATCGAACGGGGCATCGGCCGATCGGGCGGCGATAAAGAAGCCGTCGCGCTGGTTGACTTGGGCGAAGCTCACCATCGGCGCTTCGCGGCCTTGCTCGAGCACGCTCCAGTTGTAGGACACGGCGGATTGCACGACGTCGGCCTCGCCCGCCGCGATCGCCTGCGCGACCGTCTTGCCGGGACCGGCGACCGCGTAGGTCGGCTCGAACCCCTCGCGAGCCAAAAATCCGCCGGCGATCGCACCGATCACCGGGCTGTAGAATGCCGCGTGGCGCGACACCATAACGCGTAAGACGGTCACCTGTGCTCCCCCTCTGAATTTTGTCGGGAAGAGTGTCGTCTACTCTGCCCGAGTTGGCAAGCGCGAGTGATCGAGCGGTCGCCCCTCAGTTGAAGCGAACGTAGCGAAAATCGATCGGCTGATTGTTGATGCCGCGCTCGGGGGGAGCGATCCAATGCGCGAACTGCCCCGGCTCGACCACCCGTCCCATGAGCGAGGCGACAAATTCCCAATCCGACGGTGTGGCGAGCCAGCGATCGACGTTGGCTTTCCACTCGGCCTCGGAGACGACCTTGCCGCTGGGATCGACCTTGACGGTGGAGAGGTTCCCGATCTGGCGGTTGAACGCCTTGTGCGGTGCGGTCAACTCGAAGGCGATACCGTACTTCTGCATGATGCGGTTCCAGCGCGCGATGCCGGCGAGCGTGTCCTTGATGAAGTCATCCCGCAGGCGTTCGTTGAGCGTGTTGACCGCGGGGGCGCTTCGCTCCGCAAGGCGGCCGTCGGCCGCTTCCATTACGGGATAGGACGCCTCCAGCAGTTGGTGATCGTCGTCTATCAAGTGCTCGTCGAAGCGGCCCTTGAGCCCGGTGGTGAAGAAGGTGGCGGCGTTGGAAGACACGTCCGCGCCGAACAGGTCTAAGGTCACGCTGTAGTGAAAGTTCAGATAGCGCTGCACCGTCGGCAGATCGATTACGCCGAGCGCGCGCACCTTGGCGGGGTCGTCGACGCCGTGCTCCTTCATCACCTGGCAGGTACGTTCCAGCACGCGTGCGATGCCGGTCGTGCCCACGTACATGTGGTGCGCCTCTTCTTTGAGCATGAACTTGGTGGTGCGCGACAAGGGGTCGAACGCCGACTCGGTGAGCGCCGTGAGCTGAAACTTGCCGTCGCGGTCGGTGAAAAACGTGAACATGAAGAACGCCAGCCAGTCGGCCGTGCGCTCGTTGAGGTCGAGCTGCAGCGCC
>CAZILI010000145.1:0-8921 GCA_964539965.1 uncultured Burkholderiales bacterium
GGAGAACTGCATCACCATGCGCACGCTCCCAGTCGGCAGCCGGGATCCGCGCACCGGAGAAGCGGTCAGGGATTACGCCAACTGGACTACTCATCCGAACAACCCATCGCGCCGCACGAGCTGATTGGCGTTCGCGCACTAACGGAGGAAACCGACCATGGCTAAGACACTCATCAAGAACGGCCGCATCGTCACCGCGGTCGACGACTACCGGGCAGACATCTTGGTTGTGGATGGACGCATCGAGACGATCGGTAAGAATCTCGCCGCGCCCGACGCCGAGGTGCACGACGCCAACGGCCTGCTGGCGCTGCCCGGCGGGGTGGACGTGCACACGCACCTCGACTGGGAGTTCGGCGTCACCTACACGGTCGACACCTTTGGCACCGGCACCAAGGCGGCCGCCTTCGGCGGCACCACGACTTTGATCGATTTCTGCAATCAGGATCGCGGCACGAGCCCCTTGGTCGGACTGGCCGGATGGCACAAGCGGCGCGAGAGCGCCTGCGTGGATGTCGGCGCGCACATGATCATGCTGGACGTGAACGAGCAGAGCCTGATCGACATGAAGGCCCTGATCCAGCGCGAAGGCGTCACCAGCTTCAAGCTGTTCATGGCTTATCCGGGCGTGCTGATGCTCGACGACGGCTCGATCTTCAAGGCGATGCGGGTGGCGGGCGCAAACGGGGCGATGACTTGCATGCATGCCGAAAACGGCCAAGTGATCGACGTGCTGGTGAAGGAAGCCGTTGCGCAAGGTTTGCGCGCGCCCAAGTACCACGCCACCACGCGCCCGCCGATCCTAGAGGGCGAAGCCACGCACCGGGCGATACGATTGGCGGAATTGGCCGGCACACCGCTGTACATCGTGCATCTGTCCGCCGGCGAAGCCCTGTCGGCGGTGACCGAGGCGCGCGACCGCGGCGTGCCGGTGCACGCAGAGACTTGCCCGCATTACTTGTTCTTGACCGCGCAGGAATACGAGCGGCCCGGCTTCGAAGGCGCCAAGTTCGTCATGACACCGCCGCTGCGTGAGCATCATCATCAGACTCAACTGTGGCGCGGGCTAAAGACCGACGATCTGCAAGTGGTCTCGACCGACCACTGCCCGTTCTGCTTCAACGAGCAGCCCTACGGCATGAAGTACTCGAAGCAGCAAGGCAAGGACGACTTCAGCAAGATCCCCAACGGCGCGCCAGGGGTAGAAACGCGCATGCCACTCATCTTCGACGGGGCCGTCAACCAGCAGAAGATGTCGATCAACCGCTTCGTCGAAATCACCTCGACCGCCCCCGCCAAGCTGTTTGGCATCTTCCCCAAGAAGGGCACCATCGCGGTCGGCTCCGACGGCGACATCGTGCTATTCGATCCGAAAGAGCAATGGGCGGTACGCCAAGCCGACATGCACAGCCGGGTCGACTACACGCTGTTCGAGGGCCGGCCGGTCACCGGACGCGTGAAGAAGGTTTTCCTGCGCGGACAGTGCATCGTCGACGGCGCCGCCTGGCGCGGCCGCGAAGGGATGGGAGAGTTTCTCAAGCGCGGCGAGAGCGGGAGGTTATAGGGTAGCGGCCCTTCGTTCGTGCGTACCAGTTGCCATCCAGATTCTAGGAGTGCCGCGCCTCTCTGAATTTTCGAGTCATAGATGATGTGTGAGGGGGTATAGGCCTGCGACCCGCATCCAGATGAGGGTCGTAGACTGGTAGTTGAGGGAGTATGTGATTCCGTTCGGCTATTTGCCGCCGAATTCGCCGAACAGCGCCCGCAGTTCCTTGATCTCGTCTTCCGCGGCCGCGCGCTTGACCGCTTCCAGCCCGCCGCGCGTCACCAACACGTCGAGTCGCTCGCCCTCGGCGACGCGCACGCGGTCGAAGGCGTTGTCCTTCGACGAGCACACGACCGCGCCCTCGATCACCACCACGTTGGCGGTCTGCGAGCTCTCGCGCGCCCGAACGCTGAATTCGGTGCCCTCCACGCCGGCCTGCATGAATACCGTGTCGACGCGGAACCAGCCGCGCGCGCGCACCAGGAGTTCGCCGAAGCGCAGCAGCAATCGCTCGGCTGAGAAACGCGTGGCCGGACGCAAGGCGACTTCGTGGCCCTGCGGGTAGCGCACGACGGCGCGGCCCTGCGACTTGGTCTCGACTTCATCGCCGAGGGCAAGCTGCATGCCGGCGCGGGCGGCGATGGGCTCGCCGCCGCGCCACACCACGGTGTCCGCGCTCGCCGCGCTGAGTATCGCGCCTTCGCCCGGATCGGCGGCGTACGCAGGCATGAGCGCGAGCGCTGCCGCGAGAAATGCAAATCGTATGTACTGACCGTAGCGCATTCGATTGTCAGCCTCTTATTGTTCCCGCTTTGAAGGGTTGCACCAACTTTCGGGTCGCCCAAAAAGCGATGAGAAACGCGAGTAGATGATATACCGAGTGTGTGACGGCGTTAAAGCCGACGTATAGGCTAAGCGAAAAGGCCAGGTACAGCGCGGCCACGACGACAACCACCGCGAGCCTTTGCCAGCGCGCGCGGCTCGCCATGGCGAGGCTCGCCATGGCGCCGAGGCCGGCCATCACCGCGCTCAAGAGCGCTTGGCCGCCCCAGTGAATCGGGTGGACCTCGATCCCGCTCCGCAAGTTGCTCACCGTGTCCGCGTGCAGTTCCACGCCGAAGCGCTGCTCGCGCGCAAACCGGTAGGCGACGCGGAATTGGTCATCCGGCGCGCGAGTGAGCCCCACCAGCACGATCTTGCCGCGCACGGCGCTCGCGGGGACGCTGCCGGCAAGCACGTCTTCATAGCGAAGCCGCTGCGCGCCTTCGCGCCAACCGGCAAGGCTCGATAGCCGCACCGCGAGGCTCGCCACCCGGTCGCCGTCGCCTAGGGCGGGGCAGGCCGGCGCGCGGTCTTTCAACTCCTCGCGCACGGAAAGCTTGACGAGGTGAATCTCACGCGAGCGCTCGCCGCTCAAGATGAGTTCGCGGCCGGTCTCCAGCCGCAAACTTGCAGGGGTGCCGAACGCAGCGAGCAGCGGCAGGCTCACGCGCGCCGCTTCAAACGCCGGTGCGGCGCCGTTCGCAGCGCCGGTCGACTCGAGCGCGTTGGTCACCGCCAGCGGGGCGAGCGGAGCGTAGCCCGAGCGCGGCCCCAGGCAGGCGAGCCCCCATGCGCTCACCGCGTCTCGAATCATGGGCGCCATGCCCGTCGCGCTCGGTGTGCCGCTGCGGTAGCCGACGTAGACCTCGGTGCCGGCAGCCTGCGCGCGACCCGCGGCGGCGGCGAATGCCTCGTCTTGCAGGCTCGACTGTTGGAATAGGATGTCGAAGGCGATCGAGCGCGCGCCCGCGGCGGCAAGCCGGTCGATGAGCAGCGCGTGTTCGTGACGCCAGTCAGGTGCAAAGGGTTTTTTCAGCGCCGCTTCCGTGGCGGTGTCGATCGCCACCAGCAGCACCTCGTCGGACGCCGTCAGCGGATCGATGAGGTCGCCCAGCCACATGGTGACATTGTCCGAGTGGGTGTCGAGCTTCAGCAACTCGAACACGCCGAACGTGGCGGCGAGAAAGGCGAGCAGGCTGATCCACATCGCGGCGAGCGAGGCCTGCCAGCGCGCGCGCATGCGCTGGCGCAGCGCCGTCAGCTTGGCGCGCGGCGTGACATGGGGCTGCAGATTGGGATCGTCGATGCTCTCCAGCAGCGCATCGACGTCTTGGCTGAAGCGCCGCTTGCTGATGCTGACGGCGTTGCGGCGTGACAGTCCGGCCAGCTCGGGTGGAATTTCGCTCGAGCGCGCCATGCGCACGTCGTCGATCACCACCGGCAAGATGCGCAGCTTGTGCTCGAGCGCGCACAGCAGTTCACGGCGTACGACGTCGTTGTCTTCGAACAAGCGCTGGCGGCCGTCGCGGCTCACCGCCCAAAAACGGCCGATGATCGCGATCACCAAATCGCTGGCGGCGATGCGCGCCTCGATGGTGCGCATGAAATCGTCTCCGAACGGGATGTTCTCCAAGTCCATAAAGACGTTGTCGGCGCCGTACTGCGCGCACAACCGCTCGTAGATGCGCCCCACGTCGGCGATGCCGTCTTCGCGTCGATAGCTGATAAAAATGCGAGGCACCGAATGGTCCTTCCGTCGCGGACGTTTGCGCCGACTCGTGGATACCGTATTCCCCGCAGCCTGCCGCCGGCCATCCAATACAGACGAAAGGACTATGCCGTTTGGCCGCTTGCAAGGTGCGCGAGGCTAACTTATGCTCTACCGCTGCCGCACTGGATAAAAATAACCCAACAGGGGCGCCGCGGCGGAGCGAGTCTATCATGCGTCGGCGCGCAAGGTGCGCCGTGCCGTCCACCCCGGCGATGGCGCGAGACCGAGCAATCGAGAGCAAAGTAACCGGCGCCCGCGTGCTTCGAGGCTGCGTGTCGTTTTCGGCAGGCAGGATCGGGCTTGGCGGGCGGGGCTTGAGGATGAGAAGCATTCTTGGACGGATCGGCGGGGTGATCCAAGCCGTCAGCCTGGCGCTGCTGGCCAGTGCCCTCGCGCACGCTCAAGATACCGAACCGGTCCGCCCGGCAGAGAGTGCGCGCGAGGCGCCGGCGGCGAAGAAGGATCGCCGCTTGGCTCTGGTGATCGGCAACGCCGCTTACACGGGCATCACCAAGCTCGACAACTCGGTCAACGACGCGCGCGACGTGTGCCGCGCGCTGCACGCGCTCAACTTCGAGACGCGTTGTTACGAAGACGTCGCCACGCGGCGGCAGCTGAAGAACGTGATTTCGGACTATGTCGAGCAGCTGCGCGCGGGCGATGTCGGCGTGTTCTACTACGCCGGGCACGGCCTGCAAGTCAAAGGAGAGAACTATATCGTCCCGACCGCGGCGGTGCTGCGGGTCGAAGCCGATGTCGAGGACGAAGCGTTGTCGCTCAACTACTTGATGAATCGCTTGGACGAAGCGAAGAGCGCGTTCAATCTAGTCATGCTGGACGCCTGCCGCAACAATCCGCTTGCGCGCCGGCGCACGGCCACGGAGGGCGGTCTGGCGCCGGTCGATGCGCCGGCCGGCACGATGGTGATCTATGCCACCGCGCCCGGCAAGGTGGCGATCGACGGGGAGGCGGGCGGCAAGAACGGCATCTTCACCGCGCACCTGCTGGGCAATATCATGCGCCCCGGCGTGACGGTGGAAGAGATGTTCAAGTCCGTCATCAGCGGCGTGCAGAGCGAAACGCAAAAGAAGTTCAAGCTGCAGCAAACGCCTTGGATCAACTCCTCGTACACCGGGCGATTCTGCTTCGCCGGCTGCGAGGATCCCGACCTATCTCGCGAGTTGGTGAAGATAAGGCACGAGCGCGAAGCCCTCGCGCGCCGCGCGAAGGACCTGGAAAGCGACAACGTCGAGCGCGACAAGCGAATCGCATCCCTGCTCGCCGAGGTCGACAAATCGCGCAAAGAGCTCGAGGCGCGCAGCAAGGAGCTGGAAAAGCGCGAGGCCGCCGCGCCGCGCAACACGGCGCCGGACCCTGAGCTGGCGCGGCTGGAAAAGCAAGTGCAGGAGCTGCGCCAAGCCAACAAGCATTTGACCGAGCAAAGCGAATCCTTGCAGCGCGAGAAGAGAGAACTCGAGAGCTTAACGCGCAAGCTGACCGAACTCGAGAAGCAGTCGGCCGACATAGAAGCATTGAACAAGAAGTTGACGGATTTGGAGCGCGCCAATCGCGAGCGTGAGGTGAAGCGGCCCGAGGCTCTGCCGGAGCCCACGCCCGACAAGCCGAAGTCACGCGACGTGCGCAACCTGCCGCCGACCTTTTAACATTTTGGTACCCAGCGCCATTCCCGTGGTTTTGATTGCGTTTCTAACCAAGAGAGGGCGAGATGAAAAAGAGCATGGCTGGGGCCGGCGTTTTGCTGGGTACCTTGATTTTGACGCTAAGCCAATCTGGCTTGGCACAACAAGGCGATGAAGTTGTGCAGAAGACTTCGAAACTTGGTGATTTGCAGTTTAGCTTTGGACTAAAGCTACACACCAACAAGGTAACCGCGACGGCTTTGCTACCTGTGGACACGACTTCCGGTAGCGTGGATATCCTAGATAATTTCCGATCCAGTACGGAGAACACCTTGATCCCGGCGTTCAGTCTCCGATACGGAAATTTCTTCGCTTCCGCGAGCCACTTTCTCGAGACCGACTATGAGTTTCAGGCCGCTGCAGCAGGGGTACGGCTCAAATTGAACCGGCGCGAAACAGACGTGAATTTAGGCTACTACGTGCTGCCCGGACTAGGGATAAGCGTCGGCTATAAGCAACTGAAGGTAAACACACTGCAGGACCTCAAGTACGAGGGACCCAGCATCGGTCTGAGCGGCTACGGGAGTATCGGCGGCGGCTGGGGGCTGTATGGGAACATCGCTTATGGGAAGCTGCAACTCAAGCCATCGTTCGTGGAGAACGACAAGAAAAACACTTACGTAACTCAAGAGCTGGGCATCGCTTACAGCTTCGATTTCCGCGATACGGCTCGGCTGGTCAAGAGCCTGACCCTGACCCTCGGCTACCGCAATCAAACCATCGAGTCTGAGAAGCCTGTCTCGGTCGCGCAAGTTTCTGTGGTAAATGGGGCGCCGACCGTCGTCGGAACATCGTCTGCACACCTAGAAAACGTGAGCCGCGGCCCGGTGCTCGGGCTGGTCATTTCGTTCTAGCCAAACGGCAGGCGCGAGGCGCTAATCAACCAGCGGCTCGGCAGGCGGAAATCCGTCGAAATGCTCGGGGCGCACGCGCTTCTTCGCTAGCGTGCGCCCGATCTCGCACAACTCGTCGATGTACTGCACGGAGTCGGGCGTGCGCACGCGCCTGGGGTCGATATGGCCGAGTCCGAGTTCCTCAAAGGTGCGGCGCTCGAGCGTGATGTTGTAGCGGGCGTAGGAAAACAACTTCGGTTCCGCCGGCCCTTTCCTACCGATCATGTCCTCGACTTCGCTGTCCAAGCGGTCGCCGACCCGGCAGCGGCCGAACGCGCGGCACAGCAGGTCTTGCTGATACAGCGCGGCGGCGAACTGCGCTTCGATCACCGTCTGCAAAGTCTTGACGAGGTCGAGGTCCTCGGGGCGGGAGATATCGGGCTCACTGGGGTCGAGTCCTGTGCCCACCGACACGAGCAGCATGGCCTGTTCGCCCGTACGCCAGCGCAACCCGTAGGGCTCCAAGGTGGCTTGCAGAAATAGCTGGAACGAAGGGTTGTTGTACGGCGTGACCCCGCCGTCGACGAACACGAACGACTTGCGCTTATCCGCCCCGCCGAGCGTGATCTGCTGCGCAGGGAAGATGGTGGGCGCTGCGGCGCTCGCGCGCACCAGCTTCCAAAGCGGGATGTCCAGATTGCAGTCGGGGCGCGCGCGGTCGTTGTACTTGGCGCGCGGATTGTTCGAGATGGGCCAAGGCGAGTTGGTGGAGGCGTTGCTCATGATGAGCAGCAGCAAGGTACGTAGTCTGTCGCTGCCGAGCGTGACGCCGTCGTCGCCGATGATGGCGTCCTCCCTCAATTTGTCGCTCAAGGGCTCGCCGGAGTATTCGGCGTAGCCGCTGCGCAGAATGAAGTTCAACACCATCTGCGCAGACTTCTTCAATTGGTACAACGTCTCGAAGCGAGTCAGCATCGGCCCGCGGTTGAACATGAGTTTGCCGAAATCGACGTAGATCCGGCGGATCTCGTCCACCGGCTTGCCGAGCGAGATCAGCGTGCCGACCACCGCGCCGTTGCTGGTGCCGGCGATGTAGTCGAAGTAGTCCGCCAGCACGAGGTGCGGATTGCCGCTTGCCTGGCGCAAGGCGCGCTCGATTTCGGCCAGCACTTCGATCGCGATCAAGCCGCGGATGCCGCCGCCGTCCAGCGCCAGTAGTTTCTTAGTGGGGCTCGCGGCGAGTTTCGCTTGCAGGGACACGCGTTGCCGTGGGCTTAGGCGTGCGCCAGCGGCGCGGCCAACAAGTCGACCATCAGCCGCTGCAGCTGTTCGGGCAGCACCGGCTTGGCGAGTACCGGATAGTGGCGCGTCTCGGCCGCGGCGACGGGCTCGGCCGAGGTGCTGGCGGTCACGATGATGGCGGGAATTTCGAGTCCTATCTCAGCGCGCAAGCGCTCGATCGCCTCTATCCCGGTCTTGCCTTCGTCCAAGCGGTAGTCGGCAATGATGAGATCCGGATACTTCGACAGCTCGCCGAGCGCATCCAGCGCCGCGTCGGCGTTTTCGGCGACCAGCACTTCGCAGCCCCAACCGGAAAGCATCGCCTTCATCGCGTTCAAGATGACGGCTTCGTCGTCGACCACCACGATGGCGCGGCCAGTGAGTCCGTCGAGCGGTATCTCGCGGCGCGCCGGCGCTTCCTGGCTGCGTTGCAAATGGCCGATCGGCACTTCGATGGCGAAAGTCGAGCCCTTGCCCGGGGCAGACTCGAGCGTCAACTCGTGCCCGAGCAGGGCCGCCAAGCCGCGCACGGTGGCGAGCCCCAACCCGAGACCCTGCTTGGTGCGTCGATTCGCGCCGCCGGCCTGATAGAACTCCTCGAAGATACGCGACTGGTCGGCCGGCGCGATGCCCACACCGGTGTCGCGCACCTCGATGCGCACCGTCTCGCCGCGACGGCGACAGCCGAGCAGCACCTTGCCTTGCGGCGTGTAGCGGATCGCGTTGCTCACCAGATTGCGCAGGATGCGCTCGAGCAGGATCGGATCGCTGCGCACCACGAGTCGGCTCGGCACCACGCGCCAGGTGAGCTGCTTGGCGTCGGCCTCCGGCCGATGGTCGTCGCGCAATCGCGACAAGAGCTCGTGCAGCGAAAAATCTTGCGGCACGGGTTCGATCGCCCCGGCGTCCAACTTGGAAAAGTCGAGCAGCTCGTTGAACAGCTATTCGAGCGAGCGGATCGAAGTGTT
>CAZILI010000146.1:0-8900 GCA_964539965.1 uncultured Burkholderiales bacterium
CGGAGCAGGACTCCATCGGCTTGCCGATGGATGCGACCGGAGACGGACGCAAGGGGCCGCCGCCCGCTTATGGCCGCCTGCGCGGTCAGATCCCCATCGCCAAGCGATGGGGACCCCTCTTCCACGCTCCGGCGGCCCCTGCTCTGCGCTCTGGCGCGCCGCGCGCAAAAGCCCGTCCCATGCGGGTTTCCACGAAAACTCGGGGTGGAAAATATCCCTTTCCACCGCGAGTTTCGAGGTACGGCCAATGGCCGCATCCGCGTTGTTGCGCGCCTTGCGAATATGTCCAATATTCGCTGCGGCGCCACGCCTAGCAGCTACGACCATTTCGTCGGAAACGCGGCTCATGGAGGATTAAATCAGAGGTTCCTTAGTATTGGTTGTGTTCCTTGCGCCACGCGTCCATGCGCTCGTTGGCCTCGACGCGCTGCTCTTCGGTCAAGTACTTCGCGCAGAGCCGCATGTGGATGCGCGCGGGACCGTTGCCTTGACGCGTGGCGAGCTCGAACCACTTGCAGGCTTCGACGAAGTCCTTGGCCACACCCGTGCCCATCCAGTACATGGTACCCAGATTGAACTGGCCGAATTGGTTGCCTTTTTCGGCTGACTTGCGATACCAGTCGATTGCCTTGTCGTAGTCGCGCGTCACCCCTTGTCCGTTGTCGTATAGAACCCCGACGCTGGACATCGCTAGCGCGTCGCCTTGCTCCGCCAAGGTCATGAACTCCTCGAATGCGCGCTTGTAGTCTTTATTATTGTACGCTTCCTGCGCCGAGTTAAGGTCGGCCAGGCTCTCGCCGGCGGCGATGCCGCTAAGCAAGCCGGCGATTGCTATGTAGGTCTGGATTCTCATGGTTTCACCTGCAGAGCACGTTCAATCACGTCATGGCTTCTCTTCGACCTTGGCCTTGCCGCGCAGGTCGTCGATCATCTTCTTTACCGTGGCTTGCGACTGCTCCTGTCGAATGCGCTCTTTGATCTCATCGAAGGGTGGCGGTTTGAGCGGGCGGGTATCTTCGAGCTTGATGACGTGGTAGCCGAACTGGGTTTTCACGGGCGCCTGTGTGTACTCGCCTTTTTTCAGTTTCGCCATTGCCTCGCTGAATTCCTTGACGAACGAGCCCGGTGTGCTCCAGTCGAGCGAGCCGCCGCTCTCTTTGGAGCCCGTGTCGATCGACTTGTCCTTCGCCAGCTTGGCAAAGTCGCCCCCTTTCTTCAGTTGCGCGATCACCTCCTTGGCGTCTTCCTCTTTTTGCACCAAGATGTGCTGCGCCTTGTATTCCTTGTCGCCGACGTCTTTCACTTTGACGTTGTATTCGCTCTTCAGTTTCTCGTCGGTGATCGGATTTTTCTTGAGATAGTCCTGCACGTAGACCGCTCCCAGCAGCTGCTGCCGCGCCATGTCGAGTTGAATGGCGACCTCAGGATGCTTTTCCAAGCCCAGCTTGGCCGCCTCCTGCGACACGATTTCGCTGCGGATCAAGCTTTCCTTGATGTTCT
Source organism: uncultured Burkholderiales bacterium (assembly GCA_964539965.1). Taxonomy (GTDB): domain Bacteria; phylum Pseudomonadota; class Gammaproteobacteria; order Burkholderiales; family JALYOK01; genus CAZILI01. The sequence continues at coordinate 1,501 of CAZILI010000146.1, forward strand.
TCTGCAGCTCGGGCGAGTCTTGCTGACCCTGCGATAGCGCCCGGCGCATCATCCATTCGTAGCGATGCGCGGGAATCTCCTTGCCGTTCACCGTGATCTTTGGCGCCTTGCCGGTGAAGGCCGGCTTGGTAGGATCGCCGGCGGCGGGTTGTTGCGCCAGGGCAATCGAAGGCACTATGCCGACGGCACAAAGCAACACGGTCAACGCGAATAACTTGTTCATGTACACCTCGAGAAAGTAAATCGATTAGAGTTGATCCGGCGAATAGGCTTCGATCGCCAGCGCGTGAATCTCTCGCTGCATGAGGTCGCCCAGCGCCGCGTACACCATGCGATGACGCGCCAGTCTCGACTGTCCGACGAAGCGCGCCGAGACGATGGCCACTTGATAGTGCCCACCGCCGCCGGCTGCGCCGACGTGGCCGACGTGCTTGGCGCTGTCGTCGATGATATTCAGGCTGTGCGGCTGCAGGGCGGCCAGGCGCTCGCGCATGCGCGCGATGGTCCCGTTCGGCGCGGGAGGTGTGAGCGGAGCGGATGCCGCGTGTTCGATTACTGCTGTTCCTTTTCGACCACGTGCTTTTGCAAGAGCAGCCCTTGCGCCACCACGAATACAAGCATGAGCCCCAGGCCCCCGAATAGCTTGAAATTGACCCAGGTATCGGTGGAGAAGCGATACGCGAAGTACAAGTTCAATACACCCATGATCGCGAAAAATCCGACCCAGCTGAGATTGAGTTTGCTCCAGATCGGCTCCGGCAGGGACATGTTCTTTTCCATCATGACGCGGATCAAGTTCTTCTTAAACACCAGGTGTGAGAGAGCGAGCCCGGCGGCGAACAGCCAATACAGCACGGTCGGCTTCCACTTGATGAACGTTTCGTCATGCAGGGCTAGGGTGAGGCCGCCGAACACCACGATGATGCCCAAGCTTACCCAAAGCATGGTGTCGATCTTTCGCCCCCGAAACCAAAGCCAGCCGATTTGCGCAAAGGTAGCCGCGATCGCCACACCGGTCGCGACGTAGATGTCCGCGAACTTGTAGGCGACGAAGAACAGTACAACGGGAAAAATATCGAACAGAAACTTCATCGCGTGACGGGGAGTCGTCCGTTGTGAAGCCCGCCGCGGGGCAATGACCGATGCAAGACGAACGAATCATCCCACTTCCTACGCCGTGCCCCTGTCGCGGGACGTTTCATCAAACTGCCTTGGCTTGAGCTTCTTCCGGCGCGCAATTATGACCGCAATGGCCGATTCTGTCTAATTTGGGGCAAGCTATTGAGAATGCCCGCGCCCACGCTTGGCGGCGTGAAATGCCTCGCATGGTATGATGTCGCCAGGTTACCGACCACCCCCCCGTGACACGCAACTTCGATCTGCATAGCCACACCACGCATTCCGACGGCCTGTGTTCCCCCGCCGACTTGATTGCCCGCGCGGCGCAAAGCGGCGTGCAGTCCCTTGCATTGACCGATCACGACACCCTGGACGGCCTTGCCGAAGCGCGCGCCGCGGCGCAGGTCGCGGGTATCGAATTGATACCCGGGGTGGAGATATCGGTGACGTGGGCCGAGCGGACCCTGCATGTGATCGGGCTGGGGGTCGACCCGGCTCACCGCGCGCTGGTCCAGGGGCTCGCTTTGGTGCGCAGCGGCCGCGTCACACGCGCCGAGCGCATGGCAGGCGAGCTTTCGCGCGGGGGCATCGTCGGCAGTTTTGAGGGCGCGCTGGCCTTGGCGGCGAATCGACATATGGTGTGCCGCTCGCATTTCGCGCGCTATTTGGTGGCGCAGGGCGTGGTGAAAGACGTCAAGGCAGTGTTCAAGAAGTACCTCGTGCCGGGCAAGCCGGGCTACGTCAAGCATCACTGGGCGAGCCTCGAGCAAGCCATCGGTTGGATACGCGCGAGCGGCGGCGTCGCGGTTCTGGCTCACCCCGGCCGCTACGATATCGGGCCCAACGTGATGCTGAGCCTTCTGCAACAATTCCGCGATCTGGGCGGCGAGGCGCTCGAAGTCGTCACCAGCAATCACACCGCGGAGCAGGTGCGGCGCTTTACCCGGCTCGCCTTGCAGTTCGGCCTGCATGGCTCGCGCGGGTCGGACTTTCACGGCGACGAGGGTACCCGCGTGGCGCCGGGCCGCCTGCCGGCCTTGCCGGCGGAGCTCAAACCCGTGTGGGATTTACTAGGAAGCTCCCCATTCATTCCGGCGCGCGGGCACTGACTCCCTTTGGCTCAGTTCTTTGCCGTTCATCGCGACAACCCGCAGCCCCGTTTGATTCACCAGGCGGTGGAAATCCTGCTCGGCGGTGGCGTGCTGGTCTATCCCACCGACTCGTGCTACGCGCTGGGCTGTCAGCTAGGCAACGCCAAAGCGGCGACGCGCATTCGCCGCATCCGCGCGGTCGACGAGCGCCATCATCTCACCTTGGTTTGCGCCGATCTCGCTGCGATCGGTAAGTTCGCGCGTGTGGACAACGCCCAGTATCGCCTCCTGCGCGCTCACACGCCGGGGAGCTATACCTTCATCTTGCAAGGCTCGCGCGAGCTGCCGCGACGCCTGCTGCATCCGAAGCGCAGCACCATCGGTATCCGCGTGCCGGACCATCCGGTGGTCAAAGCGCTGTTGACCCAATTCGGCGAGCCGATCTTGAGCTCGACGTTGCTGTTGCCCGGCGACAGCGAGCCGCTCACCGATGCACGCGACATACGCGCGCGCTTGGAGCGCGACGTCGATCTGGTTCTCGATGCCGGCACCTGCGGCACCGAGATGACGACCGTAATCGATTTATCGAGTGAGCCGGTCAATGTCGTGCGCGTCGGCAAGGGCTCGCTCGAGCCCTTCGGACTGGCGGCCTGAGGCCCGTGGAACAGCACATCGCCGACATCGCGATCTACGCATTGCCCGTCATCTTCGCCATCACGGTACACGAGGCGGCGCACGGCTACGTCGCACGGTACTTCGGCGACAACACGGCGTACGCGCTGGGTCGAGTGAGCCTGAATCCGCTAAAGCACATCGACCCGATGGGGACCGTGCTGATTCCGTTGACGCTCAAGCTGCTGGGAGCCCCGCCGTTCGGCTGGGCCAAGCCGGTGCCGGTCAACTTCAGCGCGCTGCGCCGCCCCAAGCAGGACATGCTGTGGGTTGCTGCAGCAGGGCCGGGCGCCAATTTCTTGATGATCTTGTTTTGGGCGTCGGTGGCAAAGCTTGCCGGCGCGCTAGGCGGCAGCTACGCATTGCCCATGGGCCTCATGGGCGTGGCGGGCATACAAGTCAACAGCGTGCTTATGGTGCTCAACTTGATTCCGCTGCCCCCGCTGGACGGCGGCCGCATCGCGGTCAGCCTGCTGCCCTATCAGTGGGCGGTGCGCCTCGCGCGCGTCGAGCCGTACGGCTTGTTTCTGATCGCGTTTCTGCTGGTGAGCGGTATCTTGAGTCAAGTGATGGGTCCCTTCGTTGACGGTACAATCATGGCCTTCATACGCGCCTTCGGACTCACCTGGGTGCGCATCTAAGGGGGATACGAACAACGATGTACGCGGATCGCGTTTTGTCCGGCATGCGGCCGACCGGCGCGCTGCATCTGGGGCATTACCACGGCGTTCTTAGGAATTGGATTAAGTTGCAATCGGAGTACGAGTGCCTGTTCTTCGTCGCCGATTGGCACGCGCTTACGACGCACTACGACACGCCCGAAGTTATCGAGCAAACGGTATGGGACATGGTGATCGATTGGCTGGCGGCGGGCGTGGATCCCTCTCAGGCAACCTTGTTCATTCAATCGCGTGTGCCCGAGCACGGCGAGTTGCACTTGCTCTTGTCGATGATGACCCCGCTCGGCTGGCTTGAGCGTGTGCCCTCGTACAAAGACCAACAGGAAAAGCTGTCCGACAAGGATCTCAGCACCTACGGCTTCCTCGGCTACCCTTTGCTGCAGGCGGCCGACATCTTGATCTATCGCGCCAACAAGGTGCCGGTGGGCGAGGACCAGGTTCCGCATCTGGAGTTCGCGCGCGAGATCGCGCGCCGTTTCAATCACCTGTACGGACGCGAGCCCGGCTTCGAAGAGAAAGCCATGCAGGCGGCGAAAAAGCTCGGCAGCAAGAAGGCGCGCCTATACCACGAGCTGCGCACCCGTTTTCAAGAGCAGGGCGACCAAGAGGCGCTGGATGCGGCGCGCGCGCTACTCAACGAAACGCAAAACCTCGCCATGATCGACCGCGAGCGCTTGTTCGGCTACCTGGAGGGCAGCGGCAAGATGATCCTGGTCGAGCCCGACGCGCTGTTGACCGAGGCGGCCAGGATGCCGGGGCTCGACGGGCAGAAAATGTCCAAGTCCTACAACAACACCATCACCTTGCGCGAGGACGCCGACAGCGTCAGCAAGAAGATCCGCACCATGCCGACCGACCCGGCGCGCGTGCGGCGCACCGATCCGGGCGACCCGAACAAGTGCCCGGTGTGGCAATTCCATCAGGTTTATTCCGGCGACACCACGCGCCAGTGGGTGATGGAAGGCTGCACCAGCGCGCGCATTGGTTGTCTGGAATGCAAGCAACCGGTCATCGACGCCGTGCTGCAAGAACAAAAGCCGATGCGCGAGCGCGCCCAAGTCTATTTGGAAGATCCGACTTTGGTGAAGAACATCATCGCCGACGGCTGTGAAAAGGCGACCAAGCTCGCCGAGGATACGATGCGCGACGTGCGCAGCGCGATGGGGCTGGCCTACACTTGAGAGCGACGCGGGTGTGGCGTCCCTCGACGCGGCCATGAATCAGCCCGAGCTGCTGCCGGCCTCGGATGAGCCGATCGCCAAGGTGCACGGCGAGCCGCTCACCGAGCTGCCGCAAGATCTCTACATTCCGCCCGAAGCGCTGCAGGTCTTTCTCGAGACTTTCGAAGGGCCGCTCGATCTCTTGCTGTATCTCATACGCAAGAACTCGCTCGACATACTCGACATCCCCATGGCCGATCTAACCCGGCAGTACATGGCCTATGTCGAAGTGATGCGCTCGCATCAGCTCGAGCTGGCGGCGGAGTATCTGGTGATGGCCGCTATTCTGATCGAGATCAAGTCGCGTATGTTGCTGCCGCGCCCGGCGCCTGCACAAGGCGAGGAGGCGGACCCGCGCGCCGAACTGGTGCGCCGCTTGATCGAATACGAGCAGATCAAGAAGGCAGCGCAGCACTTGAACGGCTTGCCCCAAGCTGGGCGAGACTTTTCTCTCATCGAGGTGTGGGTAGAAGAAGATCTCGCCGCCCGCTTGCCGGAAGTCCATCCCGACGACTTGCGCAATGCTTGGATGGGGCTGCTCACGCGCGCGCGGCTAAATCGGCATCATCGCGTGACCCGCGAACAGCTGTCGGTGCGCGAACACATGGCGCGCATCCTGCGGCGTTTGGCGAGCGGTATCTACGTCGAATTCACCGAGTTGTTCGACCCCAGGGCCGGAGTCGCGGAGTTGGTGGTGAGCTTCTTGGCCATCTTGGAGCTGGCGAAGGAGAGCCTGGCGCAAGTCACCCAGGCCGAGCCGTTCGCTCCCATCTACGTGAAACGCGCAGAGTTGAATTGAAATGGAAGCCATAGACAATCTCGCTTCGGTGAAGCGCGTGCTCGAGACGGCCCTTCTGTCGGCGCAGGAGCCGATTTCGCCGCAGCAACTGCGCCGGTTGTTCGACGAAGAAGTGTCGCTCGAGGCGATTCGCAACGTGCTCGACGACCTGCGAGGAGACTGGGCCGATCGCGGCGTCGAACTGGTGCAAGTGGCGACCGGCTGGCGCTTTCAGGCCCGCGCCGAGATGCAAAGGTATCTCGACCGGCTGCATCCCGAAAAGCCGCCGCGCTACTCGCGCGCGGTATTGGAAACGCTTGCCATCATCGCCTACAAGCAGCCCGTTACGCGCGGGGACATCGAAGACATCCGCGGCGTGACGGTGTCGAGCCAGATCCTCAAGACATTGGAGGCCCGTGGCTGGATAGATTTGATCGGACACAAGGAAGTCCCCGGCCGCCCGGGTTTGTACGCCACCACCAAGTCTTTTCTCGACGACTTGAACCTCCGCTCGCTGGAGGAATTGCCTTCACTGGAAGAGCTGCAAAGCTCGCTCGATCTCGAGTTTCCGTCGCTTGCCGATGCGTCCGCCCCGTCCCAAACCGTCGCCGCCGGGGACGCGCCCGCCGCGGAATAGCCGGCGCGGCGCGCCGGCTAGCCGCGCTGCCCGCGGGGCAGGCGCTCCCACCGCCGGCCCCGAGCGCCTGCACAAGGTGCTGGCGCGCGCCGGCTACGGCTCGCGTCGCGCCATGGAGGAGCTGATCGCCGCCGGCAAGGTCACGATCAACGGTGTGGTGGCCAAGATCGGCGCCAGCGTCGGCGAGCGCGACGACGTGCGGGTGGAAGGGCGCCGCGTGTCGACCGCCTCGCACGATGCGCGCGTACGCATTTTGCTCTATCACAATCCCGAGGGCGAGATCGTCACGCGCAGCGATCCCGAGGGCCGGCCGACCGTGTTCGACCGCTTACCGCGCGTAGGCGGCGCCAAATGGATTGCGGTGGGGCGGCTCGACATCAATTCCAGCGGCCTGCTGGTGTTTACCACCCACGGTGAGCTTGCCAACCACCTGATGCATCCGCGCTTCGAGGTCGAGCGTGAATACGCGGTGCGCACCATGGGCCAGCTCACCGCCGAGCAAACCGAGCGGCTGACCAAAGGCGTACCGCTCGAAGACGGGCTGGCGCGAGTCGACTCTCTGGCGCATCGTGGCGGAGAAGGGTTCAACCAATGGTACGGCGTGGTGCTGCGTGAAGGGCGCAATCGCGAGGTGCGCCGCTTGTTCGAAGCGGTCGGCTTGCAGGTGAGCCGGTTGATTCGCGTGCGCTATGGCATGATCAACATGCCGCCGCGGCTCAAGCGCGGCCAATTGCTCGAGCTGGAGCCGCGTCAAGTCGATGAAGTGCTGCGCTGGCTCGGTCTTACCGAGTTATCGGCGCGGCCGGGCTTCACGCGACCGGCGCGCGTCATGTGCCCGGGCAGGCGTCCGCCTAGCGCAAGTCCTCCCGCTGCAACAGAAACACGCATTCGTCACCGCCGTCGATTTGCGGCCAAGTGAACGTGAGTTTTGGGAACGCTTGCTCGAGCGCCGGCCTCGCGTCGCCGCACTCCACCACCAGCAAACCCGCCGGCTTGAGATGCTGCTTGGCCCGCGCGAGTATGTTGCGCACGTAGTCGAGCCCGTCGGCGCCGCCGGCGAGTGCTAGCTGCGGCTCGCGCAGGTACTCCTCCGGCAGCCGCTGCATCGCCGCCGAGGTGACATACGGCGGGTTACTCACGATCACGTCGTAGCGCTTGTCGCCGAGCGCGTCGAATAGATCGGAGCGGATGGGCCGCACCCTG
>CAZILI010000147.1:0-8876 GCA_964539965.1 uncultured Burkholderiales bacterium
GACGCCGTGTTGCGAGGCTTGGCCAGATGTTCAATATGCCCTTCGCCTCGCGCCTTGCCATGCATCGCGCAAGAGCGCCGTCGCGGCCATGTGGGACTTATTCAGAGGTTCCTTAGAGCTTGACTCTGACCAACGTCCACCATTGGGCCTGCAAACCACCGCCAAGTCAAGCTGCGCGCCGGCTTTGCGGGGCGCATGCTGGCCGACAACGCGAGGCATGCATCCTCCCTCGCCAGGGGGGGATACGGTCGTATCGGGCGGCGGCACGCTGGCGTAGAATCGCTACCGCGCCCACACAAGAGGAATGGTCGAGCATGCGCCACAGTTGGATAGCTGTCTTGAGGATAGCGTTGCTGGTGTCGGCCGCGTGCGCGTTGCTTGTCGCCTGCGCGAGCGCGCCCAAGACCGCCACACCCGCTCCGAGCCGGTTGCCGCTTTCCAAGATCAAGCTGCCGCCCGGCTTCGTGATCAGCGTGTACGTTGACAACCTGGTCAAGCCGCGCGGCATGACCCTCGGCAAGGACGGTACGCTATTCGTCGGCAGCTACGGCGCGGGCAACCTATACGCGATCGAGAAGGGCGGGGCGCGCGTGCACACCATCGAGGGGCTGAAAGACCCAAACGGGGTGGCGTTTCGCGACGGCGCGCTGTACGTAGCCGAGACCACGCGCATTGTGCGCTTCGACGACATCGAAGCACGTTTGACCAATCCGCCCTCGCCGCATGTCATCTGCGCGAGCCTGCCCAAGCAGCGCATCCATGGGCTACGCACGATCCGCTTCGGCCCGGACGGTATGCTCTATGTGCCGATCGGCTCACGCTGCAACGCCTGCGCGGACGATCCGGAAAAGTTCGCCGTGCTCGCCCAGATCGACGCGAAGACAGCCGAAGCGCAACCCGTGGTCGTCGCGCGCGGTGTACGCGACACGCAAGGATTCGATTGGCACCCGCAAACGGGCGAGCTGTGGTTCACCGACAACGGGCGCGACGGCCTAGGCAATGACGCGCCGGCCGACGAAGTCAATCGCCTGACGCAAGCGCGGCAGCATTTCGGCTTTCCGCATTGTCACGGCGCGGCGACGACCGACCCCGAGTTTGCCAAGGGCCGCGCCTGCGCCGAGTTCGTTGCCCCCGCGCTGGAATTGCCGGCGCACGCGGCGCCGCTGGGCATGGTGTTCTACACCGGGACGCAATTCCCGGCGGAGTATCGCAATCGAATTTTCCTCACCGAGCACGGCTCCTCCGATCGCGAACCCAAGATCGGATCGCGCGTCAGTATGCTCACGCTCGGTGCCGACGCTTCGGTCAAGTACGAGCCGTTCGCCGAGGGCTGGCTCGAAAACAACGAGCCGTGGGGCCGGCCGGTCGATGTGATCGTGGCCGCCGACGGCGCCCTGCTCGTGTCCGACGACAAAGCCGGCGCCATCTATCGCATCGAGTACAAGCGCTAGCCGGCGCTGCGGATGACTCGGTGCGCAGGGCCGCTAGCCAGGTGCGGCGCGCTTGCTGCGCAGCGCAGACACCATAGAAAACACCCAAGGCCGTATCGCCAGCACCATCCCGACGCTGGTCCGATTCTCGATGGCGAGATGGCTGTCGACTTCGGCAAATTCGTTGAACTCGATCGCCAGCCGCTCGAGCTTGCGCTTTAGCACCGCGAGCGAGGCGGGACTCAGTTCACGCACCTCCAAGCGCAGCAACTCGTCTTGGCGCGAGAACTCCGCGCCCAGATACTCCTTGATCGCAGAAGCCTGATATCGCTGTCGCACCGGGCCGTTACGCCGCCAACTGAAGTGTTGCGGCACACGCAATCGCACGCGATTGCCGACACCCAGGTCGATCAGCTTCAGGCGGTCGAGACGCGCCAGCAGACGCACTACTTCCGGCTCACTAATCGAAAACTCGCGGCACACCTGCGCTGCCGACCAGTCGTGCAGCAGCAGATGAAACAGGGTCAACAGCTTCGCGTCTTGCGCGAGCGCCCGCTCTTGCTCGATCGACAGCTCAGCCAATCGCTCCACTTCGCCGCGCGCTAGCTTGGCCAGTTGATAGAAATCCAGCTCCAGTGCGCGGCAGACTTGCTCCAAGCGTGCTAGCGTGAAGCTGCGCGTGGAAAACAGGCGCTTGACGCTCACTTCACTCAGCCCGATGCGCTTCGCCAGTTCGGCGTAGGTGATGGCGCGCTGCTTGAGCACGCGCTTCAAGCTTGCGGCAATGCGATCGACTTCGCTCATGGTATCTCGGCGGCGGACATGAGGTATCGAAACATGATACTTCAAACGATCGTATTGGAAATGCGATCATCCGTGGCAATACTAGCGCTGTTTCCAAATCGGAAACGACTTCGAAAAACACAAGGAGCTAGTCATGTTGTCTGGTTTTCGGTTCACAACGACGAAGCGACGCGCGCTCCGCGCCGCGCTGATCGCAACATTGCTCATCTCGGGTTGCGCGACGGTCGAGGGACGCCGCGGTATGGAGACCTTCGGACGCGGCGTGGTGAATCTGGTGCTGTCGCCGTTCATGATTGTCGCGGGCCTTGCGCAGGGCTTGGTCTTCCTCCCCTACACGATCGGCACAGGCTTGGATCAACTCAATCGCGGCCTGCTGGAAGCGAACGCGGTATCGCTCGACGACTCCTACCGCGCGACCTACGGTGTGTCGATCCAAGACCCGCGCGTGGACCAGCGCACGGGCGAAGTCGCGGGGGAGAACTTCGGTTTCGGGCGGCATCGCCCCGAAGCGATGCTAGAGGCGACTCGTGCGTTCCAACGCTTGCTCGTCTCGCAAGGCATGTCGCAAGCCAAGGCGCAGCATTACGTGCTGCTCGGCGACTACAGCCAAGTGCGGACGCGCGGTCAGATGTTGCTGGCGGTGGCCCACCGTGAGACGGGCAACCAGCCGTTTCGCGTTCAGGCGAAATCAACCGGCATCGTCACTACATTTCGATCGGAACACCAAGGCTGGAGCCGCCCGTACGAGCGCGATATCGAGGGCCGGCCGATCGACGAGATCATCGACTGGACCGCGATCGAGTACGCCGCGCTGCGACAAGACAAGGTAGTTGCGACGCTCATGGTCATCGCGGCCGAATCGGCCAAGTCCGGCAAACGCTCGCCCGACTACTGGGCTGCCGAGCGACGCTGGGACGAGGGCGATACCGCGAGCGTACTCGCCGAGTCGCAAGCCAAGGTTAAGCGCGCTCTCGACGCGGCTTCGTAACACCCGCTCGATCCCAAGTACGGCAGCCCTCGGGCTGCCGTATTCTCTTGCGCGCCGGCGGGGGAGCCCCGCAAAACCGTTAGAATTCTGTTGACGCCCGCCCATCGCGGGCGAGCATCGCTCCGATTGTGAGGTTCGCCATGCTGCACATGAGTTGCGCGGACATTCTCGCCGGCCGCGCGCCGAAGGATACGCCGGTCACGGTGAAAGGATGGGTGCGCACGCGCCGCGACTCCAAGGCCGGCATCTCCTTCGTACACGTGTCCGACGGTTCGTGCTTTCACCCGGTTCAAGTGGTGGCGCCGAACACGCTCGCGAACTATGCCAGCGAAGTCGCGCATCTCACCGCCGGCTGCGCGCTGGAAGCGAGTGGAGTCATCGTACCCTCGCCCGCCAAGGGCCAGCCGTTCGAGATGCAGGCGAGCGCGGTCAACGTTGTCGGCTGGGTCGAGGATCCCGACTCTTATCCGATTCAACCCACGCCGCACACCTTGGAGTTCTTGCGCGAAGTCGCGCATCTGCGCCCGCGCACCAACGTGATCGGCGCGACTACGCGCGTGCGCCACAGCATCGCGCAGGCGATTCATCGCTTCTTCCACGAGCACGGCTTTCTTTGGGTCAACACGCCGATCATCACCGCCTCCGACGCCGAGGGCGCGGGCGAGCTGTTTCGCGTGTCGACTTTGGATCTAATGAATCTGCCGCGCACGCCCGAGGGCAAGATTGACTTCGCGCAGGACTTCTTCGGTCGCGAAGCGTTTCTCACGGTGTCGGGGCAACTGAACGTCGAGACCTATTGCTTGGCGCTCACCAAGGTCTATACGTTCGGACCGACCTTCCGGGCGGAGAATTCCAACACCAGCCGGCACCTCGCCGAATTCTGGATGATCGAGCCCGAGATCGCGTTTGCCGATTTGGCCGACGACGCGAGCCTCGCCGAGGCGTTGCTCAAATATGTGTTCAAGGCGGTGCTCGACGAGCGCGCCGACGACATGGCGTTCTTCGAAGAGCGTATCGAAAAGGGCGTGATCGCGAAGTTGCGCGGCATCGTCGACAGAGAATTCGTGCGCATGGACTACGGCGAGGCGATCAAGATACTGCAGAACGCCAAGCAGAAGTTCGAGTTTCCGGTCAAGTGGGGCATGGACTTGCAGTCCGAGCACGAGCGCTACGTGTCGGAGAAGCACGTCGGCGGACCCGTGGTTCTCATGAACTATCCGAAAGGCATCAAGGCGTTCTACATGCGGCTCAACGACGACGACCAGACGGTCGCGGCGATGGACGTGCTGGCGCCCGGAATCGGCGAGATCATCGGCGGCAGTCAGCGTGAGGAGCGCTTGGAAGTGCTCGACCGGCGCATGGAAGAGAGCAAGCTCGACAAAAGCCACTACGGCTGGTATCGCGATTTGCGCCGCTACGGAACGGTGCCGCACGCGGGCTTCGGCCTAGGCTTCGAGCGCACGGTAGCCTACGTCACGGGACTCGCCAACGTGCGCGACGTAATTCCCTTTCCGCGCACGCCGGGGAATGCGCGCTATTGAGCAACAGCGATTACTTATCGGAGACAAGCATCATGAGCGAACTCGCGAACCCCACCAGAGAACAAGCGCGCACCGCGGCGATCGAGACTACGGTGGCCGCCGTGCGCCGCATCGAGCGCGAGCGCGGTGTCAGTCGCGACGCGCTGGAGGCAATCAAGATCGAACTGCTCAAGCTGGCGGCCCGCACCGACTTGTTCCCGCTTGCCGATTTTCCCGCCCCGACACCGGGCAGTGCGCGACCCTCCTGCCTATATCGGCTGTCGGAAGACGCCGATCACCGCTTTGCGCTGTACGCCAACTCGGCCCATGCGCGCTACGTGAACAACCCGCACAATCATACGACTTGGGCGGTGATCGTCGGCGTGCACGGCGAGGAGCCCAACCGCTTCTATCGTCGCAGCGCCGACGGCGGCGTCGAGCAGACCGGCGGCGAGATCGTGCGGCCGGGCACCGGCGTCGCCTTCATGCCAGACGACTTGCACTCGCTCGATATCAAGGGCGAAGCGCCGATGCTCAATTTCCACATGTACGGACTCGCGCTGGAGCAACTGCATCGCCGCCAATACTATCGCGCCGAAGACCACACCTGGCATCACTACCCCGCCCACAGCGACATCCGCGAAGCGCGCATCGCGCGATGACGGCGGTCAAGACGATGGCGCCGCGCGAGCTCAAGGCCGCGCTGCGCGCCGGTGGCGAACTCGCGCTGGTCGACGTGCGCGAACAAGGTGTGTACTACCACGGCCACGCGCTGTTCGCCTCGTGCATTCCGCTCAGCCGGCTGGAGATACTGGCAGCCGACTTGATTCCCCGACGCGCCACGCCAGTGGTGCTGTGCGACGGGGGCGATGAGCCGCTCGCCGAGCGCGCCGCCGGCAAGCTCGCCGCCGCCGGCTACAGCGATATCGCGATCCTCGCCGGCGGCACGGCGGCTTGGAGTGCGGCGGGCCTCGAACTGTTCTCCGGAATCAACGTGCCGAGCAAGGCGTTCGGCGAATACGTAGAGCATCGCTACGACACGCCGCGCATTGGCGCGCAGGAACTCGCGTCCAAGCAGGCCGCGGGCGAGAATCTCATCGTTCTTGACAGCCGCCCGCTCGAAGAATTCCACAACGTCAGCATTCCGGGCGGCATCGATTGTCCGGGAGCAGAGCTGGTATACCGCGCCTTCGAATTGGCGGCCGATCCGAAGACCTTGGTGGTGGTCAATTGCGCAGGGCGCACGCGCAGCATCATCGGCGCGCAATCGCTCATCAATGCCGGGCTGCCGAACAAGGTGGTGGCGCTCAAGAACGGCACCATGGGCTGGGCGCTTGCCGGTCTCGCCACCGCGCACGGGCGCAGCGAGCGCGCCGGCGAACCGGGCCCGGCCGCGCTCGAGAAAGCGCGAGCCGCCGCAAGCGCGGTCGCGCGCCGTTTCGGGGTGCGCAGCATCGATCACGCACAGCTCGGTCGATGGCAGGCCGCGAGCGAGCGTGAGTCGCTGTATCTGCTCGACGTGCGCACGGCCGAAGAGTTCGAAGCCGGGCACCTCCCCGGCAGCCGGCACGCGCCCGGCGGGCAACTGGTGCAAGCGAGCGACGAGTACGTGGCGACGCGGCACGCCCGCATCGTGCTGGTGGACAACGACGGCATACGCGCCAACATGACGGCGTCGTGGCTGCTGCAAATGGGATGGGACGAGGTCTACGTGCTGGCGAACGCGCTCAGCGGCCGCTTGGAAAGCGGCCCCGTCCGACCGACCTTGCTCGACTGGCAAGCGGCGCCTACTCTCACCTGCGAGCAACTGAAAGCGAAGCTGCTCGCCGGCAAGCCGCTCGCGATGCTCGACTTCGGCACCAGCTTGCAATATCGCAAGCAGCACATCCCCGGCGCCTACTGGGCCGTGCGCAGCCGACTCGGCTTGGCGCTATCGGCGGTCCCGGCCGAAGCCGAGTTGGTCACCACCTCGCCGGACGGCCTGCTGGCTCACTACGCGGCACGCGACATCGCCGCGGTAGACAAGCGCGCTGTGCAAGTGCTCGAAGGCGGTACGGCCGCCTGGTGGCGAACCGGCGGCTCCGGCGAGTCGGGCACGCAGCGCCTTACTTGCGAAGCCAACGACATTTGGTACAAGCCGTACGAGCAGCGCGAGCGTGGACCTGCGGCCATGCAGGAATACCTAACCTGGGAAGTGAATCTCATGCCGCAGATCGAGCGCGACGGCGACGCCCGCTTTCGCTGATCCGCGCTCGAAGCCGTTCAGCGGTGAGTCCGCTGCGAACGGCCACGCTTTTCCGTTACCGGATCACCTCGTCGGCGCGCAGCAAGATACTCTGCGGCAAGGTGATGCCGAGTTCGCGCGCCGTGCGCAAGTTAACACTCAAAGTGAACTCGCGCGGCTCCTCCACCGGCAGTTCGGCCGGCCGCTCGCCTCGCAGCAGGCGCGCTACGTAGTGCGCGGCGCGGCGATACACGTCGGCAAAGTCGGGGCCGTAGGTCATCAATCCGCCCGCTTCGGCAAAGTCGCTGATCTCATGCATGGTGGGCAGGCGATAGGCGATCGCGTGACGCGCGATTTCGGGCACGACATCGAGAGGGGACGTGAACAATGGAACGATGACCGCCTTCGCCTTGGCTTCGGTCAAGCGGCGAAAAGCAGGCTCGACATCCCGCGGCTGATTGACCGCGACCTTGACCAGCGTGAGCCCGAGCCGTTTGGCGGCGGCGTCGAACTGCTTCATCTCCTCGTGGCAGCTGTCGTACAAAGTCTGGCTATAGAGAACGCCGATGCTGTTGGCGCTCGGCACCGCTTCGCGCAATAGCTCCAGCCGCTTAGCAGACAGCTCCGCACTGGCGCTGGTGACGCCGGTGATGTGCAGGCCCGGCCGCGCCAGTGACTTCACGTAGCCGACTGCCACCGGATCGGTCACCGTGGCGATGACGGTGGGAATCTGGCGGCTCGCATACCACGCGGCGTCGGCGGCGGCTTTGTCCGGCGCGAAGAAGACGTCCACACCCAAGCGGGCGAGTTCACGCGCTTGCTCGCGCTGGCGGCGCAGATCGCCGCGCGCCACGCGGCGCTCGAGGGTGAGATTTTCGCCCTCGGTGTAGCCCTCGGCGCGCAGGCCCTCGACGAAAGCGCGCGCGGTTACCTCGTAGTAGCGCCCCTTGTCGCTCCATATCAGCCAGCCGACGCGCAGCTTGCGCCCGCCGGCGTCTTGCTGCGCAAGCGCACGCTGCAAGCCGATCGCAAGCGCTGCCAGCGAGCCGATCGCGCGCCGGCGATTCATGCTTTGGCGAGGACCTCGGGATTGACCACGCGTATCGGCTTGCCGTCGAGGAACGCCAGCGCGTTCTCCACCGACTCGGAGTAGAACTGCCGGTACACCTCGGTCGCACAATAGCCCAGGTGCGGCGTGAACACGGTGTTCGGCGAGCGGCGCAGCGGGTGATCGGCCGGCAGCGGCTCTTGGTCGAACACGTCGAGCGCGGCGATGAGTCGCCCGGAGTTGACCGCCGCGACCAGCGCCGCCTCGTCGATGAGCGGGCCGCGCGAAGAGTTGACCAGCACGGCGCCTGGTTTCATTCGCGCCAGATCCTGCGCGCCGAGCAGCCCACGGCTGCGCTCGGACAGCACGACGTGCAAGGTGACTACGTCGGATTGCTCGAGCAGCGCCTGCTTGTCGACTAAGCGCGCACCGGCGGCCGCAGCCTTATCGGCCGTGAGATTCTGACTCCATGCCAACACGCTCATGCCGAGCGCTTGGCCGTAGCGCGCCATCTTGGAGCCGATCTTGCCCAATCCGATGATGCCGAGCGTGCGCCCCTGCAACACGAAGCCCGGCGCGACGCCGCTCTGAAACCCCCCACCGCGGATCGACGCATCACCAAGATGGATGCGGCGCACCGCGGCCAGCATCAGCCCCAAAGTCAACTCCGCGGTGGCGGCGCTGGAGAAGTCGCCGCCGGTATGGCTCACCACGATGCCGCGCGCCGGCAAGGTCTCCCTGCGCGTGCTCGATGCCAGCGGTCGCGTCGTGCGCTCGCTCGCCGAAGGTGCGGGGCGCGCGTCGGGCCCCCACGGCGTCACGTGGGACCCGCGCGACGCCGACGGCGGTGGCGCGCCGGCGG
>CAZILI010000148.1:0-8861 GCA_964539965.1 uncultured Burkholderiales bacterium
GGCAGTCGGATCGAGCGACAGCCCGAAATGGTCGATCAGTTGTTCCAAGAGCAGGAGATACTCGCCGATGAGAGCGGTATGGCGTTTGTAGCTTTCTGGCGTCTGGATGGCCTGCGAGGCCACGGCTGCTTGTATCGACTTCCAATCGTCAGCCGCAGCCGCCCACGCGGAGGAGAGCTTTTCGCTGCCCGCTCGCTGTTTGAGCAGCGCGTCCATCGCGGCGATCGCTTGTTCGACTTCGCCACTCTTCGCGCGCCGCTGCTCCGCCACCGCGGCGTTGCCGCCCAGCAGCACGGCGCTCAGGCCGCGATGCTGTTGCGTGAGCTGAATCACCTTGAGCAGCGCTTTGCTAGGCTCAATGCCGTTGAGCTCACTGACCGCGAAACTGATCTCGGCGTTGGCCTTTTCAAGGTAAAGCCAAGACGGCACCGCGACCAGCACCAGCGCGAGCGCGCCGATCAACGCGAACTTCTGCCAGAGAAATAGGTTGTTCAAGAATCTATTCATCGATTGCTCCTAGTTGTCGAGTCTTTGAGAAGGGGGGCGCAGGGTAGCAGACGCCCGCGCGCCAGGAACCACCTGTAACCGTGACCCCTTATGTTGGACGGCCGTATTCTCACCTCGATGTGCTACAGAGTATCGGCCGATAAAGCCTCGCTTTCGGCGTTTGTTCCGCCTCAAGTCCCGCCTGCCGCGGTGGGCCTGCCCCCGGCCGTCGGCACGCGCGTAGACCAGGGGTATGCTCGGTCATCCTTAGTGTGGATGAGCTCTTGTGATGGCTACTAGATAGGGTATGGCCGCGCAAGCCGTCGGTTAGAGGGAAGCCGGTCGGTCTTCTCGCCGGTCAGAAGGACACGGCGCGCGGATCGGGCAGCGTGTAGGTGAAGCCCAACAAGGCGGACACGCTGTCGTCCGCCCCAGTGCTGCGCGATAACGAGGCGGACAGGCGTGCGCGCGAAGCGAAGGTCTTGCTGTAAGAGAGGCTCAACTCGCTTCCGCCTTGTCCGTTGCTGAAGTACTCGGCGCGCGAGGCGAGCGCGGAGAACGAGCCGAGCGAGCCGGCCGAAATGCCGGCGTCGATTCCGGCCAGCCATCTGCGCTGCGGCTCGGGCGCCTCGGCCAACGGATTACGGTAGCTGGCGCTCTGGCTACGGAAGAAGCCGCGCGCCTTCAGCGGCCCGGTCTGGTAGCGATGGCTGAACGAGGCCGCGTAACCGTCCTGCTGCGATCCCGTATCGTCATCATTTATCGCGCTGCGAGCCAGCGCAGCGGAGAACGTGCCGAATCCCCAGAGCTTGCTCACGAAAGTGCCGGCGCCCGACCACCCCTTGGCACTCGCGTCCATGCTCATCCCGGCCGCGCGGCCGCCCCCGAGGCCCCAGCGCTGATGACCGGCGAAAGCCGGCTCGCCGTAGTGATTACTATCCAGTCCGTAGTTCTCCCGCCGCAAGCCGAGCCGGTAGCCGTAGTCCATGCTCCCGGCGGGCGGCGCGCTATCGAAAAAGTCCAAACGCTCCGAAGCGGCATACACCGTGCTCGGTTGGGTCGGGCTGACCTTGCCGACGCCCAGGCCGAACAGGCGCGCGCGCACGCCGAGGTCGCCCGACAACGCAACCTGGTCGCCGAAGGTGAGCCGACCCCGGCTGCCCGGAATATCGTAGGCGGCTGAAGTCGACAGGCGCACTTGTTCGAATTGATCGGCGCTGAAGCGATGCGCACTCTCCGAATCGATCAGCCAGTTGCGATAGCGCAGGTGCGTGTCAAGGTCTACCCGAGTCGCCGACTCGCCGAGCGTCTCTACGTTTCTTCCGATTCGGTAGTTGAATAGCGCGGAAAACGCTTCCCCCGGGCCGCCTAGCGCTACGCGCTCGCTGCGCTTGGCCGCGTCGTCGCGCACGTAGCGCTCGGTTGCGGTCGAGATCGGGACCACGCCCTTGCCGGCCCAAGCGGACTGGGAGAGGGTTTGCGCATTGAGCCGCGGCGTCGGCCAAGGCAGGGCGGACCAGGCGGCGCTCGCCGGCGTACCTGCCTCGGCCGCCGCCAGGCTCGCCTCGGACCGTTGGTCCGCGCGCGCCGCGCCCGTGACCGCAAAGGCGAGGAGGAGCGCTGCGGCCATGATGCCGCCGCTCGTAAGCTTTGCCCGAAATTTGAAACGCTCTTGCTGCACGAATTGGCCGGCTGCGTGTTGTGACGGCGCAATCTAAAGGCAGCCCTCGCGCGGTGTCAACGCAAACTGCGCTCCGGAATGTGAACTTCTGCTACGGCCGCGAGGCTACTTCTTGTCGGACGGCTTGTCTTTCTCGGGCGGGCGAGCAACCACGCTCACTTGCGTCCCCGAACTCAGCGAATCGGCCGGGTTGAGGATCACTCGATCGCTTGCGGCAAGCCCCTTCACAACCTCGATCTGTGTGCCGAAGTCACGGCCGAGGACGATGGTCTTGAGCTCGACGCGCTCCTGCGGTGTGACCACGGCCACCTGCACGCCTTCGGCGCGAAAGATGAGGCTATTGACCGGCAGCACCAAAGCCGGTTCGGCCGGCTTGAGTTTGAGCGCGATCTGTGCGTAGGCGCCCGGCAGCAACTCGCCCTTGCTGTTGTCGACCTCGATCTCGGTCAACAAGGTCCGCGTGACGCTATCGATGGCCTGCGCCGTGCGCACCACCCTGCCTGCATAGACCCGCCCGGGCAGCTCGATCAGCTTGACTTCGGCCTGCATACCTTGCGCCACGTCGCGCGAGTACGCTTGCGGCACGCTCACGAACACGCGCAGCCCTTGCGCCGCCGCGAGGTGAAACAGCGGCTTGGCGCTGTCGCCTGTGCCAGCGCTGATGAGGGCGCCCACGTCAACGTTGCGCACGGTGATCAATCCGTCGAACGGCGCATAGATGCGCTTGAACGCTTGCAGCTTCTCTAGTCGCGCGACATTGAATCGAGCCGACTCCAGGGCTGCCTTTTTCGCCTGCCGCTCGCCGAGCGCCTGGTCGGCGGCCTGCTGCGAGACGGTATGGGTGTCGAGAAGGCGCTGCCAGCGCGCGGCGGTCTTTTGCGCCAACTCGTAGTTCGCCGAAGCGGTCGCCAAGTCGGCGCGCGCCTGTTGCAACTGATCGTCGACTTCGGGCGTGTCGATCTCGGCCAATAGTTCCCCGGCCTTGACCTTGCTGCCGATGTCGACCAGCCGGCGCTTGAGGTAGCCGTTGGTGCGGGCGTAGATGGGCGTCTCGTTGAGGGCCTGTAGGCTGCCGGGCAGCACCAGCTCCTGCGTCGGCGCGCCGGCCTTGGGCGACACCGTCGACACACTGGGGACGTTGAGCCCGACCGACTCCTTCTTGAGAGCGGCGTTGCTGTGCAAGCGCGGATAGATCGCCAAGCCGAGCACGACACCGATTAGTGCCAGGCCGACGACAAGCGCAACCAGGCTGCGGCCGTGGGTCGGATACTGCAGCCGCAAGCGAGCGGGGGTCACGGCGCAGGCCGCAGCGCGGCGGCATCGCCTTCGGGGACGGTCATGCTGCGCTTCGCGTGAATCATGGCGAACACCACGGGCACGAAGAACAACGTGGCGACGGTGGCCGCGAGCAAGCCACCGATCACTGCGCGCCCAAGCGGCGCGTTCTGCTCACCACCCTCGCCCAACCCGAGCGCCATGGGCAGCATGCCGATGATCATGGCGAGCGCGGTCATCAACACGGGACGAAAGCGCGTGACACCGGCATCGAGCGCCGCCGCGGCGGCGTCTTCGCCCTGCCGCAGCCGTTCGCGGGCGAAACTCACCACCAGAATGCTGTTGGCGGTGGCAATGCACACCGCCATGATCGCGCCGCTCATCGCGGGCACGCTCACGGTCGTATGCGTCAGGAACAGCATCCAGATGATGCCCGCCAGCGCGGCGGGCAACGCCGTGATGATGATGAACGGATCAAGCCAGGACTGAAAATTCACAACCATGAGCAGATAGACGAGCACGATAGCGAACACCAATCCTAACAGCAAACCGTTGAAGGAGGATTGCATGGTCTCCACCTGCCCGCGCACCACGAGCTTGGAGCCCTTCGGCAAGTCTTTCTCGCTGGCGGCGACGATGCGCTGGATATCGTCGGCCACGCCGCCTAAGTCGCGCCCTTGCGTGACGGCGAAGATGTCGAGCGTGGGTTGCACGTTCCAATGGCTGATCGCCGCCCGATCCGCGCCGCGTCCCAGGTTCGCCAGGTTGCCGAGAATGTCGGCCGAATGCGCGTTCGCGCCGGTGATCGGAATATTGGCGAGCGCTTGCAAGGAATCTAGGTCGTACTGCGGCACCTGCGTCACGATCTGATAGTTCACGCCCGTCTTCGGGTTGAGCCAGAACGAGGGGTCGGTCTGGAAGCTGCCGCTCAAACTAATGAGCAGACTGGTCGCCACGTCGCGCTGAGTGAAACCCGCCTGGTGCGCGCGGGTGCGATCGACGTTGACGTCCAAACGCGGCTGGTCGAACGGCTGGTGCAGCCGCAAGTCGGCCACGCCTGGCACCTCGCGCAGACGCTCCAGCAACGCGAGAGCGAACTTGCGGTTGGCTTCGATATTGCGCCCGCTCACCTGAACGTCGATCGGCGCCGGCAAGCCGAAGTTCAGAATCTGGCTGACGATGTCGGCGGGCAAGAAATAGAACATCGCGCCGGGAAACGCCCGCGGCAGCTCTTCGCGTAGCAAGCGCACGTACCTCGCCGTCGCGCGCCGGCCTTTCCTCAACGAGACGACGATATCGGCGTCCGCCGCGCCCACCGTGCCGGAGTCGTTATAGGAGAGATTGGTGCCGCTCGAAGGCAGGCCGATGTTATCGATGATGGTCTCGATCTCGCCCGCCGGGATGAGGCGGCGGATCTCCGCTTCAATCTGGTCGCACAGCTTGGCCGTCTCTTCGATCCGCGTCCCGGTCTTGGCGCGCACGTGCAGCTTGAATTGGCCGGCGTCCACCGCCGGAAAGAAATCGCGCCCGAGCCACGGCACCAGCGCAGCGGAGACCGCGCAGGCGGTGGCGAACAAGATCACGAACACGCCGCGATGCTGGAGCACGCTTGCGAGCCCTGTCCGGTAGGCCGCGCGCACGCGCAGGAATCGCGACTCGAACGCGAGATAAAGGTGCGTGAAGGGGTTGCGCGATCCATGCAACGCCTCGTGCGGCTGCGGCGCGCGCAGCAGCAGGCGCGCGAGGGTGGGCACTAGCGTACGCGAGAACAGATAGGACGCCAGCATGGCAAACACCACCGCCATTGCCAACGGGATGAATAAGTAGCGCGCCACGCCGGTCAGCAAGAACATCGGCACGAACACGATGCAAATGCACAGTGTGGAGACGAACGTAGGCACTGCGATCTGCTGTGCACCTTCCAGTATGGCCTCATCCAGCGCTCGGCCCTGCTCCAAGTAGCGATTGATGTTCTCGATCGCCACCGTGGCGTCGTCGACCAGAATGCCGACCGCGAGCGCGAGCCCGCCCAACGTCATGATGTTGATGGTCTCGCCGAGCGCGGACAAGAGCGCAATGGAGGTGAGTATGGACAGCGGAATCGAGGTGGCGATGATGAGCGTGCTGCGCCAACTGCCGAGAAACAACAGCACCAACAGCGCGGTCAGGCAAGCTGCGATCACCGCCTCGTGCACCACGCTATCGACCGCAGCGCGCACGAACAGCGACTGATCGAGCGCGGTTTGCACGTCGACCTCGGGCGGCAACCCGGCCTTGATGCGCGGCAGCTCGGCGAGGACGCGCTGAATGATGTCCAGAGTCGAGGCGCTGCCGTACTTGAGCACGGTCATGAGCACGGCGCGCTGCCCGTCGTGGCGTACGATGTTGGTCTGCGGCGGGAAGCCGTCGCGCACATGGGCGACGTCGCGCAAGTGCAGCGTGCCGCCGTTGCTGGTCTTGATGGGCAAGTCGTTCAGCTCGGCGATGCTCTTCGGGCTGCCGTTCATCGCCACGCCGTATTCGAGCGAGCCAATCTTGGCGTTGCCGGTGGGGAGGACGAGATTCTGTGCGTTGACCGCGTTGACCACATCCAGCGGCGACAGCCCTTTTGCTTGCAGCGCGCGCGGATCGATATCGACCATGATCTGGCGCACTTTTCCGCCGTAGGGCGTGGGCAGCACAGCTCCCTGCACGGTCGCGAGCTGGGTGCGCATGTAGCTGTTGGCGAGATCGAACAGCTCGTGCTCCGGCACGCTCTTGCTCGAGAGTGCCAACTGCAGGATGGGCACGGTGGAAGCGTTGTAGCTCAGTATGAGCGGCGGGTTGGCTCCGGGAGGAAACTGGCCCAACATCGTTTGCGCAATGGCGGCGATCTGCGCCAGACCCAACTGGACGCTGCCGCTCGGGTGGAAGAACACCTTCACCACACCGATGCCGTTCACGGTCTGCGACTCGATGCGCTCGATGTCGTTCACCGTCGCGGTCATCGCCCGCTCGAACGGCGCAACGATGCGGCCCTCCATCTCCTCCGACAGCAAGCCGCGGTAGCGCCACACTACGCTCACCACCGGAATGTCGATGCTGGGAAAGATATCGGTCGGCGTACGCACAATCGTGAGCGGGCCGACGATCAGGACCAACAGCGCCATCACGATGAAGGTGTACGGACGGCGCAGCGCGAGCTGTACGATCCACATAGTCGCTACCGCGACGAAACCGAATTGCGCAACACGCCCTCTCCCCTACCCGTCAGCCTCCGCCGAAGATGCCGATTCTACGCCCGGCGCAGGCGATTTCGCAGCGACGGTGGCAAGGCGCTCTGTGTGGATCCTAGCGAGGGGTCGTTAAAGCGGCTGCGACAACGTTGGGCCGCTGTCTTCCAGGGTCATACGCCGCATGTCGCGCTTGTGGCGGCGATCGTCGAAAGGTCGCGCGCGATGCATGGTGCAACGGTTGTCCCAGATCACCAAATCGTTGACACGCCACTCGTGACGATAGACGAATTGCCGCTGCGTCGCGTGCTCGGTCAGCTCGCGTATCAGGACCATCGCCTCCGGGCGCGGCCAGCCGTGTATGGTTCCGATGTGGGCGGAAAGATAGATACTGCGCCGCCCTGAGCCTGGATGACGCCGCACCAGCCGCTGCGGCACCGGCGCGAACTGCACCTTCTCTTGCGGCGTGAACTCCTCGAACCCGAGTTGGGCGCGGGAATAGATCAACGAATGATCGCACACTAGCGGCTCGATGAGCGCCTTCTGTTCGTCGGACAGGGCATCGTAGGCGGCGCGCATGTCGGCGAATTCGGTTTCGCCGCCTGCGGGCGGAATCACGCGCGCGTGCAGCATCGAATACTTTGCCGGCGTGGCTTTGAAGCTGCTGTCGGAGTGCCACAGCAGATTGCCGAAGTTGAACATACGGCGCCGGTCGTCCGCCGCGATCACCGAGCCGTCGATGTCGAGATTGGAGATATCGACCATCTGGCGATGCTTCAGGCGATGCAGGTGTTGGTCGACCACGGCAGGGGTCGGCTCCAACGGGCCCATGGCGCGAGCGAACGCCATCTGCTGATCGTCATCGAAGCGCTGGTCGCGCACGACCAGCACGGCGTACTTATCCATGGCCTGGTCGATGGCCGCGACCAGCTCCGGCGTGGCGGCTTGCCGCAGATCGATGCCGGTCAACTCCGCGGCGAACAGCGGGTGCAATGGCTTGATAGCGAGCTTCACTTCGATTCAGTCGGCTGCGTCAGTAGCGCGTCGTACGCCGGCGCATGTTTAGTGACGTCAGACATGTTAACTCAGCTGCGCAATGAAGCGAATCCACACGAATGCGCGTACTTGTGCGCTAGTCCTCAAGCAGGCGCGTGCGCAGCCGGATAAAGCGATCCAGTATCTCGCGTCTATCCTTTTTGATTGCGGCAAAGCGCAATCCGAGTCGAATGCCTTGCTCGGTGAATCTGCTCGATATGACTTCGGCCTCGGCAAAGAAATATGCCGGTTGCCTATCGAGCCACAGTGTCAGCTGGATGCGGCAGCGCGCTCCGACGGACAACTGTTTCGGCGCGAGCAGCGCGACCCCTGACGAGGAGATGTCCAACGCAGTCCCCTTGACGATCTTGCCTGCGGTGACGATCTTCACCTCGGAGCGTACCGGAAAGCGAAGGTGCGCCCGCCGCTCGTCACTCGGCCGGCCTACGACAATAAAATGTTGGACCATTCATCACCGGTCACGAAGGGCAGCGAGGTGAGTCGGCAGGACGCCCACAGGCCGGTGCAGCGACCGCGTCGGCGCGACAGTGCATTTGTTAGCAAGAAGGACCCGAGCAATCGAGTCATCGCGGTTGTTGCGAAAGGTCAGGTGGGCATGGCGGATCCCGGTCTTGGCGGGATAGCTGGCGGAGAGGGTGGGATTCGAACCCACGGAACCCCATAAGGAGTTCAACAGATTTCGAGTCTGCCCCATTCAACCGCTCTGGCACCTCTCCGATCTGACGTCGCGCATTATAACCCGCTCCCTAGGCGAGCCAGTTTTCCTGTTTAGCCCTTCTGACGGTCGCCCGATATTCTCATGTAACACTTTAATATGTATAATTAATAAATTGTTATTTTTAGTTTTTAAGGAGCTCATCATGCTCGTCTTCAGCCTGATCATTTTGGTTCCGCTGGCGCTGCTGCTCTTGTATGGGGTGGTCATTTACAACACCCTGGTCAGCCTCAAGCACAATGTCGCCAAGGCCTGGGCCAACATCGACGTGCTCCTCAAACAACGGCATGAAGAGATCCCGAAGCTTGTCGACACTTGCAAGCAGTACACGCAGTTCGAGCAAGCCACCTTAGAGCGCGTGATGCAGGCGCGGGCGCGGGTGGCCGAGGCGCGCGAGCAGCACGACATCGACGCACTCGGCGTCGCCGAAATCGGC
>CAZILI010000149.1:0-8065 GCA_964539965.1 uncultured Burkholderiales bacterium
ACGGTGGCGCGGATTGGCCCGACAATTACATTCGCTTCGCCCTGTTGTCTCAGGCCGCAGCCCGCCTCGGAAGTCGAGACTCGCCCCTGCAGTGGCGGCCGCACGTGATTCACTGCAACGACTGGCAGGCCGGGCTCGCGCCCGCCTACGTGCGCTTTCAGCCGGGTGAGCGACCGGCTACGATTCAAACCATACACAACCTGGCGTTCCAGGGAATCTTCCCCGCCGAGACGCGCCATGAGCTCGGCCTGCCGGAGGAAAGTTTCAGCATCAACGGCGCCGAGTACTACGGAAATCTGTCCTTTCTCAAGGCTGGCCTCTACTACGCCGATCGCATCACCACGGTTAGCCCCAACTATGCCAAAGAGATTCAAGATGAACCACTCGGCATGGGACTGCAGGGCTTGTTGGCCACGCGCGCAGGCGACCTCAGCGGCATCCTCAACGGCATCGACACGGCTGCGTGGAACCCGGCCACCGATCCCTACCTGCCGCAGCACTACGAGGCGACCCACTTGGAGGGAAAAGCCGCCAACAAGCGCGCCCTACAGCAGCGCTTCTCGCTTCCGCCGCACGCCGATACGCCGGTGTTCGGGCTGGTCAGCCGACTCACCCATCAGAAAGGCATCGATCTGGTGCTCGCCATCGCCGATGAGGTGGTCGCCCTGCCGGCGCAGATCGTTGCTCTGGGCAGTGGCGATCATGCACATGAAGAGGCGCTACGGGCACTCGCGGCGCAATTCCCCAACCACGTAGGTGTGCACGTCGGCTTCGACGAGGCGATTTCTCATCACCGCGGGAGCAGATGTTTTTCTCATGCCCTCGCGCTTCGAGCCCTGCGGGCTCAACCAGATGTACTGCCAACGCTACGGGACGCCTCCCATCGTGCACGCCACCGGCGGACTGGTCGACTCGGTAGTCGATGCCAGCCCGGACGCGCTCGCCGACGGCTCGGCAAGCGGATTCCTGTTCTTCGAACCCCAGCCGGCGGCGTTGCGCGAAGCCGTTCAGCGCTCGGTGGCGGCCTGGCGCAGCCCGGCTATTTGGCGCTCTTTGCAGCGCGCCGGCGCGCGGCGCGACTTCAGTTGGCAGACTAGCGCCAAGCGCTACGTCGAGGTGTACGAAAGCGCGCTCGCACGACACGCCTCACAGCCATAACAGCAGGCCCATCTCGAGCGGATGGGTAAGCAACTCATGCCAGGGAAACACGCGGATCTTGTATTCCAGACGCCCGCACAGCTCGGGCGCGAGTTCGAGCACAAACTGGTGGCCGTCGTCGGGATCGATTTGACCGCTGAACGTAAAGCGGAAATTCTGCGCCACTCCGTTACGGCCGCGCAGCGGTCGGCCTAGTAGTAGCTCGACCAGCACATCATCGGGCTTGAGACCGTTTAGGTGCACTCCCACTTCAAGCAGCATGCTGCCGCCGAAGTCTATTCGTCGCACCGGCGTGTCGCGACGTACCAAGCGCACGCCTTGCCAGGACGCTCGTATCTTTGCTTTCCATTCCGCCAGCCGTTTGGCGTTGGCGAACTGGGTTTCGGAGTATCTACGCCACTGCTTGGTGGCCGGCAGGTAGAAGCGCGCCAGGTACTCGCTCGCCATGCGCGTCGCGTTGAAGCGAGGCAGCAAGCTGCCGATCGAATGCTTGGCCATCTTCACCCACTGCTCCGAGAAGCCGAGCTTGCCGCGCGTGTAGTAGAGCGGAACGACCTGATCTTCGAGAATTTCGTACAACGATAGGCTCTCCTCCCGGTTGCGCCGATAGTCGTCCATGCTCTCAGGCGCCGGCTTGATCGCCCAGCCGTTCTTGCCGTCGAAGCCCTCGCCCCACCAGCCGTCGAGCACGCTCAAGTTGAGCACGCCGTTGATACCGGCTTTCATGCCGGAGGTTCCGCTCGCCTCCAACGGGTACATCGGATTGTTGAGCCACACGTCAACGCCGGATACCAAGCGACGAGCGAGCCCCATGTCGTAGCCTTCGACCAGCAGCACGTGACCGGCGAATTCGGTCGAGCGCGCCATGGCGCTGATGGTGCGAATCAAGTCCTGGCCCGGCCGGTCGGCGGGATGCGCCTTGCCGGCGAAGATGAACACCACGGGCCGCTCGGCGTCGGTGACAATCTTGCGCAACCACTCCGGATTCTCGAATAGCAAAGTGGCCCGCTTGTAGCTCGCGAAACGGCGCCCGAACCCGACGGTGAGCACGTTTGGGTCGAGCGGGTCGGCGTGGCGCAGCAGGCGGTCGACGTGCGACTCGCTGCCGTGGATGCGCAGGTTCTGGCGTTCGATACGCCCGCGCACGCTGCCCAGCATGCGCGCTTTGAGCGCCTGGCGCACGCTCCAGAAGATATGGTCCGGAATCTCGTCTATACGCACCCAAAAGCCCGGGTCGGACATGCTGGTCCGCCATTCCTGCCCCAAGTAGCGGTCGAAGATTTCCACCCACTCGTAGGCGAGAAACGTCGGCACATGCACGCCGTTGGTGACGTAGGACAATGGGTTCTCGTCGGGCTCGATCTCGGGCCACAGAGGCTGGCAAATGCGCGCGGAGACGCCGCCGTGTATGCGCGACACTCCGTTCTGATGGCGCGATCCGCGTATCGCGAGCGCAGTCATATTGAACTCGGGGCTCGCGCCGTTGACCAAGCCCAGGGAGAACAATCGGTCGAAGTCGACTTTTAGATCTCTGCAGAAGGGCTCCAGGTATGGGGCGAGTTGGTCACGGCTGAAGTGGTCGTGCCCCGCCGGCACCGGCGTATGCGTCGTGAACACCGTATTGGCGGCGACCGCTTCCAGCGCGGCCGAAAAATCCAATCCGTCGCGTACCAGCTTGCGCGCGCGCGACAACACGAGAAAAGCGGCGTGTCCCTCATTGATATGCCAAGCCGTCGGCTTGCGCCCGATCTCTCGCAGCAGACGCACACCCCCCACGCCTAACACCAGCTCTTGCTTGATGCGCATGTCCCGGTCGCCGCCGTACAGTTGGTGCGTGATCTCGCGGTCGGCGGCCGAATTCTGCGCCACGTTGGTGTCGAGCAAATACAAAGTGACGTGACCGACTCTCGCTTGCCAAGCTCGCGCCGCGACCGTACGACCCGGCAGTTCGATCTCAATCGTCACCTCGCTGCCGTCTTCGCGCTGCACCGCGCTCACCGGCAGGTAGTCGAAATCCGAGTCGCGATAGATGGCGACCTGATTGCCCTCGACATCGATACGCTGGTGGAAGTAGCCCTGCCGGTACAGCAAGCCGACCGCGACAAAGGGCAAGCGCATGTCGCTCGCGGCTTTGCAGTGATCCCCGGCCAGGATGCCGAGGCCGCCCGAATAGATAGGAAAGCTCTCGTGAAAGCCGAATTCCGCGCAGAAATACGCGATCAAGTCGGTCTGCCGCAACCACTCGGAGCCGTTGCGACGCAACGGCTCGTTGTGATAGGTGTCGTAGTCGGATAAGACTTGGTTGTAGCCGGCGAGGAACACCTGATCGGCGGCGGCGTCGACCAGCCGTTGCTCGTCTACCCGGCGCAGAAACTCTTTCGGGCTGTTGTTGACCGCGCGCCACAACTCCCGATCCAAGCGCGAGAACAAGGTGCGGGTCGGCCGATGCCAGCTGTACCAGAGGTTGTTGGCCAGTTCCTCCAGCCGCACCAGCCGCCGGGGAATGCGGGGATTGACTTCGAGCGAAAATATCGTGCCTTGGCTCATCGCGACCGCGTCACACAATTCTCAAGAAATGTTCGCGGTAGTACCTCAGTTCATCGATCGACTCGTAGATATCCGCCAGGGCTTCGTGCTTGCTCTCTTTGCTGAAGCCACCGTAGATGTCCGGTCGCCAGCGGCGCGCCAGTTCCTTTAGCGTGCTTACGTCGAGGTTGCGATAGTGGAAGTACGCCTCGAGTTTGGGCATGCTGCCCACTAGAAAACGGCGATCTTGGCAGATCGAGTTTCCGCACATGGGCGACGCATTCGCGGGCACCAGCGGCTGCAGAAATTCGAGCATGCGCGCTTCGACCTGGACCTCGTCCAGCGTCGAGCGCTTGACCCGCTCGACCAGTCCCGAGCGCGCGTGGGTCGCCTTGTTCCACGAATCCATGTTGTCGAGCACGCTGTCGGGCTGATGCACGACCAGGACGGGCGCCTCCGCCAGCGTATTGAGACTGCTGTCGGTCACCACCAGGGCCACCTCAAGAATACGATCCGCGGCCGGATTCAGGCCGCTCATCTCCATGTCTATCCAAATGAGATGGTTCTTGTCTTGTGCCATATAATGGAACTGCGCCGTGCCCTACCGGTCCATTGTGACATAACGGTCATCTCACCGTCATCTGTTTGCCTCTGAATGAACGCTTTTACCTGGGTGTTTTTGGTCACCTTGCTTGCGACCACGGCTATCAAGATCTGGCTGGCGCAGCGCCACGCCGCATATGTGAGGGGGCATCGCGACAGAGTGCCGGCGCAGTTTGCCGACCGCGTCGCCTTGGAACAGCATCAGAAGGCTGCCGACTATACCTGCGCCAAGGCGCGGCTCA
The DNA here is from genome assembly GCA_964539965.1 of uncultured Burkholderiales bacterium. Classification (GTDB taxonomy): domain Bacteria; phylum Pseudomonadota; class Gammaproteobacteria; order Burkholderiales; family JALYOK01; genus CAZILI01. Next base: position 4,530 of record CAZILI010000149.1, read on the forward strand.
CCACCCTCTACACCGCCGTCGACGCGCTGGTCTTGCTGATTCTCACTCTCGGCGGCGTGATCCTCGCATTGGACGGGGCGTGGCGGGGCTGGCTGGGTGAGGGCATATGGCGCGGCGTCGCTCTCATCGCGAGCGTGATAGTGGTCGGAGCGCTGATCGACCTACCGTTCTCGCTGTACCGAACTTTCGTCATCGAAAGCAAGTTCGGTTTCAACAAGATGACGCTCAAGTTGTTCTTTTCCGATTTGGTCAAACAGACGCTAATCGGCGCGGCGCTCGGGCTGCCGATCCTGCTCGCGGTGCTGTGGATGATGCAGCGCTTGGGATGGTGGTGGTGGCTGTACGCGTGGGTCGCACTCACCGTTTTCAGCATCTTTATTCAATGGCTGTACCCCGTCGTGATCGCGCCGCTGTTCAACAAGTTCAAGCCCATGGAAAACGCCGAGCTGCGCGAGCGCATAGAGCGCTTGCTCGCCAAGTGCGGGTTTCGCGCCTCCGGCTTGTTCGTGATGGATGGTTCGCTTCGATCATCGCACGGAAACGCGTATTTCACCGGCTTCGGAAAAACCAAGCGGGTGGTGTTCTTCGACACCTTGCTCGCGACCTTGAACGGCTCCGAGGTCGAGGCAGTGCTAGCGCACGAACTGGGACACTTCAAATTGCGCCACGTGGTGAAGGCGACCGTGCTAAGCGCGGTGGTAAGCCTGGTATTCTTGTTTGCGCTCAACTACCTCATGCAACAGGAATGGTTCTTCTCCGGCCTGAACGCGGGTACTCCCGACACGGCGATGGCGCTCACCTTGTTCATGCTGTCGATGCCCCTGTTCACGTTCGTATTTCAGCCCCTGCTGGGGTATTACTCTCGGCGGCGCGAATTCGAGGCCGACGACTATGCGGCCAAGCACGCCGAGGCCACGGACTTGGTCACGGCACTGGTCAAACTCTATCGGGAAAACGCATCGACATTGACACCCGACCCATTGCACTCCGCTTTCTATGATTCACACCCACCCGCGGCGGTGCGCATCGCGCGTCTACAAGCGGCGCGCTGAGCGGCGCGGGCTCCGGCATCGAGCCTGGATGGTCGGCTATGGACCATTGCTGCTGGCGCTGGTGTGGCCACTGGTCGGTTTGCGTGCCGAAACCCTTGCGAGCGGCGACCCCGCAAAGGGCAAGGAGCTGATCGATCGGACCTGCGCCGGCTGTCACGCGTCGCTGCACCAGGGCGATCCGAACAAGATCTACACCCGCCGGGAGCGCAAGGTAAAGAACGTTCAGCAGCTCTTGAGCCAGGTCCGCGCCTTCAGCACCAATACCAATGCCGGGTGGTCTCGCAGCGACGAAATCGATGCGGCGGCCTATCTAAACCAAGCCTTCTATCACTTCTAGATTGTGTCTAGCGGGCGTAAGTCGGCGTCAAACCGCAAGCCAACCCACCACACTCAGTACCAACAACGCGCCGACACAGAAGAGTAGGCAGCGCCACAGCAGGCCCTCCGCGCTGCGCACTCCGTCGGCATCGACAGATTGGTCGGTTCCCAACTCGGGGCGGGGCTGCGGGCCGAGCGACGTGTGGTACAGCTCGCCAAGGCGTAAATCCATCGCACCCGCGCTCGCGGCCAGCAGGACCCCTTCATCCTCCTGCGGCCACGCGGAAGACTGAGTGCGCCAACAAAACACCGCGTCTTCGAAATTCCCAACGACGGCAACAGTGGCGGCGGTTAGGCGCGCCGGTAGCCAGTCGATCACCAAGAACGCCCGGCGCGCAAAGATCGAGAACGTCTGCCCGCCGGCTCCGCGATCTTCGCCCCAGTGCTCGGTCAACGCAAACGCCGCCCAGTACAGCACCGCTCCGGCGCTACCGAGCAAGGCGAACCAGAACAAGACACCGAATCCGTGCCGATGCGCGTGCAGCACGGCGGCTTCGATCTGCAATCGGGCAACTTCATTCTTGTCGGCCGGAACCGCATCACGATAGCGCGCGAGAGGCGGCGCAGAGGGCTCACTCTTGCCCAGCTCGGCATGGAGCCGATTGAGCGCGCGAAGCGCCGAACGAAAATCCAGCGCCAAGTACAGGACCGCCACGTTGACAAGCCAACCCGAGACTGGGCTCAGCTCCCGAGCCCCGGACGCGACCAACCCGACCGCCAGAGACATCGGCGCCACCAATAGCGCCCAAGCGATCGCTGCGTTGTGGGGTTCTCCGGCATCAAGGGAAGCACGCACGAACGAGCTGAATTGCCGTGCCCGCTCGCTCACGAAGACGCGTGCGCGCGTCGCAAGCAACGCGTCGACAAGCAGGGCAGCGACGACCGAAAAGAAAAGCATGTTGCTACGCCAGAGCGCGATCCAGAGCGGCCACGATAGCAAGCGCGACTGCGCTTGGCCAGTTAGCGCAAGGTGGGGACTGCTGGTCGATCGTGAAGCAAACCGCGGACGAAAAAAACCCCGCCCGTTTTGGGGGCGGGGTCAACCGCTCTCGGAGGAGAAAGATGGCTGAACGAGGAGGAGGAACGTTCGTGAGACCTTGCGGCCTTGCCATCGCCTTCTTAGTAAGCACCATCTGTGCCATAGTACTTTTTCTTTATTTTTCATATGCCTGTCATTTCATCTTCATCTTGATTAGCTGACGCTAGGGGGCAGGTTGTGACCAAATGTGGCGTAAAGCTTGACAAATGAACGACATAGCCCGCATCTTGACCCGGCACCCCTCAGCCGGCGGCGACCAGCCGGCCGAACTCGGCGGGCTCGACGTTGCCGCCACTGATAATGATCCCAACGCGATGGCCTGCGACCGCGAGCTTGCCCTCCAACAGCGCCGCGGCGGCTAGCGCGCCGGTCGGCTCGACGACTAGTTTCATTCTCTCGAAAAAAAACTTCATGGCTCGGACCAACGCAGCGTCCGGCACGGTAACGAAATCGTGGCAATGCTCGAGCACCAGCGGAAAAGTCAGCCCGCCGAGGGAGCGCGTGCGCGCGCCGTCAGCGATGGTTTCGTCCGCGCGATTGGCGGTCTGAAGCTGCCTCGTCTTGAACGAGCGCGTCGCATCGTCTCCGAGTTCGGGTTCTACGCCTATCACTCGAATCGCCGGATTCAAGGCACGCGCCGAGATTGCGCAGCCTGAGATCAGACCCCCGCCTCCGACCGGCACCAGCAAGTAGTCCAGGCCGCCGACCTCCTCTATCAGCTCTTTCGCGGTGGTCCCTTGCCCGGCGATGACATCGGCATGGTCGTAGGGCGGAATAATCGTCAGCCTCTGCTCTTGAGCGATTTGGCGCGCCAGCGCCTCGCGGTCGACCTTGCGCCGGTCGTAAAGGACGACGTTGGCGCCGTAGCCGCGGGTGGCGTCGACCTTCACCTTGGGCGCATCTTCGGGCATGACGATGGTGGCGGCGATGTCGAGCAGCCGACCAGCCAGGGCCACGGCCTGCGCGTGATTGCCCGAGGAATAGGCGATGACCCCGCGCTGCCGAGCCGTATCGTCGAGCTTGGACAGCGCGTTGAAGGCGCCGCGAAACTTGAACGCGCCGACACG
>CAZILI010000149.1:8075-8835 GCA_964539965.1 uncultured Burkholderiales bacterium
CTGAAGGTTCTCACACTTGAAGAAGACCTGCGCCCCGGTGAGCGAGTCGGCGGTGCGCGAAGTCAGCACCGGCGTGCGATGCGCCACACCGGCCAGCCGCCCCGCAGCGGCTTGCACGTCGGCAAAAGTCGGCAAGTCAGCGTGCGGGTTGGCGCTATCCACGCGCGCGCTACTTCTCGTCGCGGTAGCGCCGATCCTTGCGCCGCTCCACGATGTCGAACTCGACCTGTGCCTTGACCGCGCCGAGGGCATCGCGCAGGGTCTCATCGGGTACCGAGTTCAGGCTTTCGGCCAATACGTCGGCCGCCTCATAGGCTCCCGCAGGCAGGGCGCGCACGTCCATGTTTGCGACGAAAGCCGCCGCCGCACCAGCGATCTTAAGCAAGCCCTCGCGCTCCTTCATGAGGAGCTCAACCTCGTCTTTGAGCATCTGAATCTCTTCCTGGTTGTGCATCGGCACCATAGTGAACTCCGCTCGGTCGATTGCCCAAACTCGCTGTTTGCTGCACACTATTCTAACCGAAGCGTCTGCCCTGCCCGTTGCGTGGGAAGGCGGAGAAAGCCATAGCGACAATCCGCTCTCGGTAGCTGTGCAGCAGGCTGGCCAAACCTTTCGAGGAGAAACCGATGAAACATAGTTTGATCGTCGCTGCCGCCGGACTGTGCCTGGCCGCGGGCGTCGCATTCGCCAATCATTGCCCGATGGACATGAAAAAGATCGACGAGGCGCTCGCCGCAAAGCCGAAGCTCAGTGCGGCCG
>CAZILI010000150.1:0-8735 GCA_964539965.1 uncultured Burkholderiales bacterium
CGATCAAGTCGGCGGCGTTCTCCTGATTGGCGAGCCAGCGTGCCGCCGTCGAAGTCGCCCCGCGCTCCGACAGTGCGAACACCGAGGAGCCGCGCACGTTGGGCCGAATGAACGAATCGGCATGGATCGACACGAACAAGTCCGCCTGCACGCGGCGCGCTTTCTCCACCCGCGCACCGAGCGGGATGAAATAGTCGCCTTCGCGGATCAGCACGCCGCGCAGATTGGGCTCGGCGTCGATGCGCGCTTTCAAGCGCTTGGCGATGGCGAGGGTGACGTCCTTTTCGTGCGTGCCGCCGCGGCCCAGCGCGCCGGGGTCCTCCCCGCCGTGCCCGGCATCGATCGCGATGGTCACCAGCCGCGCGGGCCGCGCCTTTCTCGCCGCGATGTCAACCGGCGCCGGCGTCGACTTGGCGGCCGAGGTCACGGGCTTCGCCGCCGCGCTCTCGCTCGCGCGCTCGGGCTCGGCGCTGGCCGCCGGCTCCGTCTTTAGCTCGTTGCGCGCCAGCAGTGCCATCAGTGGATCGGCGGGAATCGCGGGATAAAAATCCAGCACCAATCGATAGCCATAGTTGCCCGCCGGCGGCATGAGAAAAACATTCGGCTTCACGTCGGTCTTCAATTCGAACACCACGCGCGTCACCTCGGCCCTGAATGCGCCGGAGCGCACGGACTTGATATACGGATCGTCGGGCAGCACCTTGGCAGCGAGATTGGCGAGCTCCGCGTTGGCGCCGAGCGCGTCGAGATCGAGCGCGAGCCGACTCGGATTGGCGAGCATGAGATAGCGATACTTAATCGGGCTCGCCGCTTCGAGCGTGACGCGCGTGTATTCCGCCGCCGGCCACACGCGCGTGGATTGCAACGCGACTTCGGCGCGCGCCACGGTGCAGAGCGCGCACGTCGCCGCGAGTACGAGCCCTGCGCAACGCGCCGCTAGTCGGGCGGATATCGCAGCGCGTTCAAACATGCGAGTCCGATTTGCGAGTGCGCTCGCACCAGCGCATCGCGCCCTTCGCCGCGAAAATCGAGATGCACGCTGAGGTCCGGCGTGGGCAGCGCGCCTTGCGCGCGCTCCGGCCATTCCACGATACAAACGTTGTCATCCGTAAAGACATCTCTAAAGCCCGCCTCGGCCCACTCGGTTGGGTCTTTGAATCTATAGAAATCAAAATGATACAAGTATAAATTCGAAAGTTCGTAATGTTCAACCAATGTGTAGGTCGGACTCTTGACCTTGCCCGCGTAGTTGCGCGCGCGCAACAGTCCCCGCGTCAGGGTGGTCTTGCCCGCACCCAGGCCGCCGTGCAGATACAGCTTGAGCCCCGGCCGCAGTTGCGCGCCGATCGCCGCGCCCAGCGCTAGGGTGGCGGCCTCATCGGGTAGCGCGAAGCGGCGCTCGGCTAGCACAGTTGTATCGGCTGACATCGCGTGCGGGGCGACAAACGGTTTACGATTTGCCACATGGTACTCGACGGCAGACGCGCCCTTTCCCTCGCGCGACAAATCAAGGCCTGGGGCGCCGAACTGGGCTTCGGCGCGGTCGGCATCGCCACGACCGACTTGGGCGAGGCGGAGGCGAAACTGCTCGAATGGCTCGCCTTGGGTCGCCACGGCGAGATGGAGTACATGGCGCGGCATGGCGTGCGGCGCGCGCGACCGCAAGCGCTCGTCCCCGGCACCGTCAGCGTGATTTCGGCGCGCCTGGACTACAGCCCCGCGCAGGCCGCCTCCAGCGAGGCCGTACTCGCCGACCCGAGCAAGGCCTTCATCTCACGCTATGCGCTCGGTCGCGACTATCACAAGGTGCTGCGCGCAAAGCTCAAGCAGTTGGCGCAGCGCATCGCTGCGGAAGCCGGCGAGGTCGCCTTCAGAGTATTCACCGACAGCGCGCCGGTCATGGAGGTCGAGCTAGCGCGCCGCGCCGGGCTGGGCTGGCGCGGCAAGCACACCTTACTGTTGAGCCGCGAGGCGGGTTCGATGTTCTTCCTCGGCGAGCTGTACACCGACTTGCCGCTGCCCACCGATGACGCGCAAAGCGAGCACTGCGGCACTTGCCGAGCCTGCATCGACGCCTGCCCGACCGGGGCCATCGTCGCGCCCTATCAGCTCGATGCGCGCCGTTGCATCTCTTATCTCACGATCGAATTGAAAGGATCGATTCCGGAGGACTTGCGCGCCAACATCGGCAATCGCGTGTACGGTTGCGACGACTGCCAGCTCGCCTGTCCGTGGAACAAGTTCGCGCGCCTCTCAAGCGAGGCGGACTTCGCCGTGCGCAACGGCTTGGATCAAGCGGAGTTGGTCAGCTTGTTCGCCTGGACGGCGGAGCAATTCCGCGAGCGTCTGGCGGGCAGCGCTATTCATCGCATCGGCTATGAGCGCTGGCTGCGCAATCTGGCGATCGGGCTCGGCAACACGCCGAGCACACCGGCGGTGTTGCAGGCGCTATCCGCGCGCAAGCACGACGCCTCGCCGTTGGTGCGCGAGCACGTCGCCTGGGCCTTGGCGAGGCATGCGGCGAGGGCGAACGGCTAGCATGGCTTGGCTATTACTCCGCATAGTACCGCGCTCTAACGCGCTTCCACGCTAGGCTTTATCCCCTATACCCCCATCGCAAAAGGTTTGCAGGCGATCGCAGGGCGGCGATCGTCAGTCGCCTTTGACCCCGACTTCCAGGCTGATGCGCAAGCTGTCGGCTTCTTGCGGAAAGGCGAACACGAGGTACACCGCCACCGCTTGCATGATCTTCTCGAAGCCGGCCTCCGATTGCGACACAGTGGTGAACGGGCGCGCAGAAAAAGCGAGCGGATGACTGCTGCACAGGATGAGGTGCCCGCCGAGCACGTCGTCTTCCAAGGTGATTTCGGTCAAGTCGGCGTAGGAAAGCGACGAGCCGAAACCTCCCGGGCAGGCGCCGCGCAACCAATAGCGCCCTGCCATGCCGTCGCAACTCGGCATGGCGAGCGGCAATTCCACCTGCAAAAAGCCGGTCAGCCCGCGCTCGAAGGAGTAATTCACGTGCAGCGCGTTGCGCTCCAAGCGGTACTCCTTGTACAAGGTTCCCGCGTAGGTGGATGAAGTGAACATGAGCCCGCGATCGCCCTTCGACACGACGCCGTAGCGCGGGGAGAACGCTTCGTAGCCCACGTGCGCCGGGAACAGTGTGTCGCGAAACAGCGCTTGCAAGTGATCGTCCAAGCCCAAGTCGGCGGACGTAATCGTGTCTTTGAAACTCACTCGGTCGTGCGCCGAGGCGATACCGCTGGCGGCGTCGGCGCGCGCCTCGCCCGCTTGGATCTTGCGCCGATAGGCTTCCGGGCGGCGCGCCAGCACATCGGCGAAGTTGTGACGCAGGCGATAGCTGTCGAATTCGCGCAAGCTCGCGCTGCCGTCCAGGCTCACCACGCCCTGCAGCGCGGCGCTGTGGAAAAAGATCTCCTCCACGCCGTCGGCGTCCAGATCCTCGCGCACATGCTCGGGCCGCGGCGCGGCGCGATCGAGCAAGGATTCGAGCTCGACGATGCAGTTGAACACCGCGCGGCGCAGGTGCGGCAAATACAGCCCGCCGAACAGGCCGTGCCAGTAGGCGTCGTTGGCCTGCGCCTGGTACAACAGCGTGCGCATTCTCGAACTCGCCAGCTCGATCGGCAGCTGCCGCAGCCGCCTGGACAAGGCCAAGGTGCGCTTGTGCATCCAGTTCGATTCGGGATAGCGGCTGAAGAAATTGCGCCAAATACCGCCGCGCACGAACGGCTTGGTGCGCTCCCAGCGTCCGCCGTTCTTCTCGGTCGCCGCCAACTCGCTGTACATCTGCGCCGCCGCCACGGGCAGGGTCCACTCGTTCATCTCGATGTAGGAAGTGGTCGGCAAGTACACGACGCCGCGCGTGTGCGCTCGGGCGTGAAACTCCGAAAAGTGCGCGGTGCGCAAGACTGGCGAGCGCAGCACCGCCTCGATGAACTGCGCCAGCCAGCGCTTCTCGTACACCCATTGATAGGTTTCGGGCCAGATGCCGAATTTTTCGATGTCGTCGAAGTACACGGCCACCCCTTCCGCCTCGTCTTCGCTCGATAGCGATTCGAGATAGCCGATGGTGTCCTCGACCGAGGCGAACGGGATGCGATAGCGCAAGCCCTCGGAAATCGGAAACAGATCCAGCAGGTGGCCGTCTTCCTCGGTGGTGAAGAACCCGTGCAGCTCGGCCATGGTCTTGCCCGCGCACAGAAAGTGGTAGTCGTCCACCGTCACGTAGCGGATGCCGGCATCTACCAGCGCCGGCACCACGGTGGCCTCCCACACGCGCTCGGTGAGCCAGGCGCCGCGCGGGCGCTGGCCGAGCAGGCGCTCCAAGCGGTTCGACAGGGTGAGGACTTGGCCCACGCGGTCCAGGCTCGGAATGGCGGCGAGCACGGGCTCGGTGTCGCCGCCGCCGAACACCTCGACCTGCCCGCGCGCCACCATATCCTTGAGCCGCCCCACGTCATCGGGATAGTGCTGCGCGAGGTAGTCGAGCAACCAGCCGCTGAAGTGCACGGCGAAGCGAAACTCGGGATAGCGCGAGGCGGTCTCCAAGAACGGGCGATAGCAGCGCCGATGCGCCTCGTCGACCACGGATGAGAAATTTCCCACCGGCTGATGCGCATGCACGCCGAACAGCAAGGTTGTTGTTCTTGTCACGCTGGGCCTGTTCGAGGATTCCCTAGCTCGCGCGGCGCATCGCCCCACCGCTCTCCGGCTGACCGCCGCCCACCGAGAGGGGATGATCGAGCTCGACAGGCGGCGTAAGCTCGAGCAGGCGATACAGGTTGCGCAGGTTGTGGCGGTACTGCCGATCGAAGCTCGCCACACTCTGGCTCGGGTTGTAGTCGCCGAGCCACCAGAACCAATCCGAGGCCTCGCAGCTCGCGAGCTGACGCTCGAGCTGGGCGAGCCGGCGCGGTTCGATGCCGCCCGCGAGCGCGCGGTCGTACGCCGCCTTGGCCTGGCATAGCAGGTCCCAGGCGCGGTTCTTCTCCGGCCCGCCGATCCAGGTGGAGAAATTGCCGTACACCCAGCTTCCCGCGATCAAGCGCGACAGACTCGCCGGCGGCGCTTCGCCCGCCAGCGCCAAATACTCGCTGTAGGTGGTTAGACGGATGGTGGGATGCGAAGCCAGCCGCTGATACAGTTCGGACAAGAAGTAATACCCGTTGTACGGATAGAACTCCCACGCGTTTTCACCGTCCAGAATCACCGATACGATCGGCGACGTGTCGGCCGGTGTCGCGGCGCGCAGGTCTTCCAAATGTTTGACGAAATCGATCGCGGCGTCGCTACCGACCCATTTCGAGTACTCAAAGCCGATGCGATCCGACAGCGTGTCGTCGCGAAAGAAGCATCGGATCGACGCGTCGCCGTAGCGCATCGTGTAGCTGCGGTACAAGTACTTGCTCTTCGCCGGCAGCGGCTCACCGGGACGCGCTGCCACCAGGCTGTGATGCAGCACACCCTCGCCGCTCGCCGTCCAGCGCACGCCCGCGTCGGCGAACAGCTCGACCGCGCGCGTGGACACGCCTCCTTCGGCCGGCCAGACGCCCGCGGGCGGTGCCCCGAAGCGCCGGGCGTGGCCCTCGAGCGCGGCGCGTATGTGCCAACGTGCCCGCGCCTCACCACCCGGATAGGCGGCCGCTTGCGGCAGCGGCGCCTCGGGCGAGCTCTCGCGCGCACAAGCGAAGTCGATCAGCAGCGGAGCGATCGGGTGGCAGAAGGGCGTGGTGGACAGTTCGACTCGCCCAGCTTCGGCCAAACGCCGATAGCGGCCGATGAGATCGCCTAAGCTCGCGCCGATCAGCTGAAACAGCTCACGCCGATCGGCGAGGCTAAAACCCGCGCCCTGCTCCATCAAGCGGCGCACCAGCAGTTGCTCGCGGCGCAGCGACTCCCCGGTCCAGGCCAGGTGATACCAGGTCACCAGGTCGGCGAAGTACTGGTCGGACAAGTGCAGCAAGCCCGCTTCAGCTTCGCTCTCGGCCGCGTGCGCCAACTCGCGTAGTCGCCGATAGGCGGGAAACGGCTCGAGCATGGTGGCGTGGTTGCCGCGAAAACAGCTGTCGACGAGAAACTTGCGCGCTTCCAGCGCGTAGCCTTGACCGCTATGCAGCGCGCGCAGCAAGCGGTCGCGCGGGGACGCGCTGCGGCACTGCTCGGCATAGTCCTCGATCTGCTCGAGCAAGATCGGTACCAAGTTCACCACGGCCTTAGCGCCCGGGCAACGCTCCAAGTGCCACGCCATGTCGGTGTAGTCTTTGAGCGCGTGGAGATAGGTCCAGGACTGCAAGAACTCACCGCTCGCATAGTCACGGTAGTCCGGCTGGTGCATGTGCCAGCACAACACGAGATAGAGCGGCTTTGGCGTGCTCACGCGTCAGCGGACCTGATGGATCTGCTGGCCCAGCATCTCCGGAGTTACCAAGGTGATGCCGCGCGCGGTGACGTGGAAACGGTGCCGGTCCTTCTCGACGTCGAAACCGACTTCCAGCCCCTCGGGGATCTGACAGCGCTTGTCGATCACCGCTCTGCGCAGACGCGCGCGGCGGCCGACTTGCACGCTGGGCAAGACAACCGAGTCTTCGATGCTGGCGTAGTCGTGCACGTGCACATCGGAGAACAACAGCGAGCGGGTAACCTTGGCGCCGCTGATGATGCAGCCGCCGGACACCAGCGAGTCAACCGCCATGCCGCGCCGGTCGGCGTCATCGAACACGAACTTGGCCGGCGGCAGTTGCTCTTGGTGGGTCCAAATCGGCCATTCCTTGTCGTACATGTTCAAGTCCGGAGTGACGCGCGTGAGTTCCATGTTGGCGTCCCAATAGGAATCCACCGTGCCGACGTCACGCCAATACGGCGCCTGACCAGCCCGCGTACCGACACAGCTGTCCGCGAAGCGATGCGCATACACCCGATAGCGTGACACAAGGTAAGGGATAATGTCCTTGCCGAAGTCGTGACTCGACTTGGGCTCGTCGCTGTCGCGGATCAGCTGCTCGTACAGGAACTGCGCGTTGAACACGTAGATGCCCATGCTGGCAAGCGCCCGATTCGGCTGGCCGGGCATGTGCGGCGGGTTAGGCGGCTTCTCGACAAAGCTCGTCACGCGCATATCCTCATTGACGCCGATCACGCCAAAAGCCTTGGCCTCTTCGAGCGGAACGTCCAAGCACGCCACGGTCATGTCGGCGTTCACCGCCACGTGCTGGGCGAGCATCTTGCCGTAGTCCATCTTGTAGACGTGGTCGCCGGCCAGCACCAAGATGTACTCCGGCGCGAAGTCGCGCAAGATGTCGAGGTTCTGGAATACCGCGTCCGCCGTGCCCTTGTACCAGCTCTCCTCCACGCGTTGCTGGGCGGGGAGCAATTCGATGAATTCCTTGAATTGGCCCGCCAGGAAGCTCCAGCCGCGCTGCACGTGCTGAATCAGGCTGTGCGCCTTGTACTGCGTGCACACGCCGATGCGGCGCACGCCAGAGTTGATGCAGTTGGAGAGCGGGAAGTCGACGATGCGAAACTTGCCGCCGAACGGCACCGCCGGTTTGGCGCGCCAATCGGTGAGCTGCGCCAACCGACTGCCACGGCCGCCCGCCAACACAATGGCAAACGTGCTCTTGGTAAGCAGGCTGACGAAACGCGGCGAATCCACCTGCTGTGCGAGACTGGGCTTGTCCATGACGCAACCAACAACGCGCGGCGAGCGCGAGAAGACGCTCAAGGAGATGTGTAGCGGGTATTATATCGGCAAATGGATAGCGTCATCGTCAGCGAAACGCCGAGCGAGTTCGCGCAATTGCTCGCCGGTCGCTTGCACGACCCGGCCGCGTGGCTCGGCCTGCATCGAGCCGGCGAGCATTGGGAAGTGCGCGCCTTCTTGCCGCGCGCATCGCATGTCTGGCTGGAGTTGCCCGGCGGACTGGAAGCGCTCGCCAAGCGCGACGCTCGCGGCCTATTCGTTTGGCGCGGCGCAAGCGCACCCCCTACCCCCTACCGTTTGCGCATCGACGAAGGTGCGGCGGTGCGCAGCGCGCACGACCCCTACGCCTTCGCGCCTACCTTGTCCGAGCACGATCTGTTTCTTTTTAACCAAGGCAGGCTGTGGCAAGCCTATCGCACCTTGGGAGCGCGCGTCACGACTCAGCGCGGCGTACCCGGAGTGCGCTTCGCGGTATGGGCGCCCAACGCCGAGCGCGCCTCGGTGGTCGGGGAATTCAATCATTGGGACGGCCGGGTGCATCCAATGCAAAGCCGTGGCGAGAGCGGTGTATGGGAATTGTTCATCCCCGACATCGCTCCCGGCGCGCTGTATAAGTTCGAGATCCGCAATCGGGACAGCGGCGCCACCCTGGTCAAGACCGACCCGTACGCGCAGCGCTATGAGCTACGCCCGGGCACCGCCGCACGAGTGACGGCCGATAGCGCCTTCGATTGGCGCGATGCCGCTTGGCTCGCGCGGCGCAAGGATTGGGACTGGCTGCACGCGCCGTGCAACATCTACGAAGTGCACGCCGGCTCCTGGCGCCGCCAGGCGGACGGACGGCCCTACAGCTTTCGGGATCTGACGCAGCATCTGATTCCCTACCTCCTCGACATGGGCTACACCCACGTCGAGCTGCTGCCCCTGTCGGAGCATCCGTTGGATGAGTCCTGGGGCTACCAAACCACCGGCTACTTCGCCGCCACCAGCCGCTACGGCGAGCCGGACG
>CAZILI010000151.1:0-8563 GCA_964539965.1 uncultured Burkholderiales bacterium
ACATCGAGCGAGGCGATGGCCGCGCGCACTGGACCAATAGCCGGATTGCCTTGCGCATCGACAAGCGCGTTGGGGGGCAACGAAAAAACGGCGCCGCGCATCTTGCGCGCGCTGAGCTCGGGGCGATCTTCCTTCAGGGCAATCTGCCCCTTCGGATCGACGAGCACGATTTGCGCGCGAACCATCCGCCAAGTCTGCCCTGCCGGGGGCGCTCTAGAGATGAACGACACTTCCGCGAAGTCCGGGTGGCTAATGTTGAGGATGTATCGCTCGGCTTGAGATAAATCCAGCCGGAAGTGACCTTCGGCACTGCTGCTGGTCTCCTTGCCGTTGACTTCGATACGCGCTTTGGCGATAGGTTTACCCGCTTGGTCAGTGACCTTACCAATGTAAGGGGTGACGCCTTTCTGTGGAGTGGTCGCAGGCGGAGCGTTAGTACATCCGATTGCCAGAAACAAGCTCGCCAAACCAAAAAGAAGCGACATCGGTTCGCGCAGGCGCAGCAGCATGCATGCCGTTTTGGCAAATAGGGAGGGCGAAGTGGTATCGAACACAGAGGCACCTTTGATCGCATCGGGTGGCGCTCACCAGTCTCCCGCAGGTCGATGTTCGCATCCCCCCTCGCACGGGAGGGATTTATGCGCAGTAGGTTGACATAAGGCGGGAGGAACCTTCCTTGCGGCGGGGCACGCCGATGCTGGTTTTGTCGGCGCTAGTGCCTACCAGCAAATGATCGAGCGCGATTACACCACGCATATACGCCGACGTGGCAAAAAGATTATCGCCCGCTTTGCACGGAAACGTCCGCGCCGCTGGGTAGTTGAGGCGGCGCACTCGCAATTCACGCGCCTTCGCAAGTTGCTCGTGCGCGACGAAAGTTGTACCTTTCTATCCCGGTCAGTGGCGCGAGCGCGAGTTTGTCTGGGTGACTGAGCCGGCTCAAGGGTTCGGCGACTTTGTTTGGTGCCGCAATGTCAAGAAACGGTGGTGAGTTGACAAGCCGTTGTGCGCTGCACGCGTGCAGCGCGTGTGAAGTTCCGCGGCGCTTCGTCGCCGGCACGATGTCAGCTCTGCAGCGGCACTTGCGGCGAGATCGCGTGAACTCGAAAGTGCAGTATCTGGCAGTGTTCGATTTCGCGACGCCGGCCACTAGCTGACGGAGGTGCCCCACAACGCTCCGTCAAGTATCGGCGAGAGCGGCGCTCGCGATGTACAGTTCACCCAGTTTGCCGCCGCTCGCCGGATGGAGGTTCTCTCTCCAATTCTCAGTAGCGTTTGAAGCTGAAAAAGCCGCCGCTGACGCGATGTCAGGAATCGGGTTCAAGCAAAAGTTCATTGTTCTCGACGGCCGCCACCTCTCACGCGACCCAAAGCGGCCAGTTGCTTTGCTCCAAAGCGGACGTAGAATGTTGGGGTTCACGCGTGGCCTCAGCTTACCCGCCATAGTGGAATTGCTCCAACCCAGTACAAGGAGCCGAGCACCAGACACACTAGACTCGATACGATCCAGAAACGCGCGGAGTTGCCAGGGAAGCGAGGTCGCAGCAACGGGAACAGGAAGGCACGTGCAAGGAGCACTAGTGAGAACAGAACCAGCACCCAACGCAGCAAGGGAAACGGCGGGAAGACGCCAGCGCCTGAAAGAGCATAGGCCGTGACAATGAGGAGCACGGAACCAACAGCAAAGGCAGCGACATGTGGGCCCGGATCGCCACGCTCAGCGGCCCGAACAGCGCGGTCACCCGCGCCCATGGCGCGATAGGCCCTTGGGCCGATGACGATGCAAGCGAAGTGCGCCAAAGCAGCGACGAATGTGGCGACTGCGGCGAGTGCGAGCGCAACAGAGGACAAATTCTGCGACACCATCATCTAAGGCCTGAAAGTTTGAGGTGCCGGGCGACGGGAGGGCGACACTGACTAGATTCTACTTTTTCGACTGCCAGTCTTTTTTCAACTACAAGCAAGCCCGGTCAGTTTATCCATCGTGTGGTAAGCCCTCGCCTACACTATGGCGATGAATCAAGACGTAACGGTAACAGGCGGCTTCTGGCCGGCGGTTCCAGTTCGCCGCCGACCGGAAACCGCTCACTGACGGTTGGTGATGAGATCAATCGCAGAGCCGCATTTGCGACATTGGATTTCCGCGAGAAAGTTGGCACGCGATTTCTGCTATCGACATTCGTGCGCACGAATACAGTTCGCTTGCACCCGACATCCGAGGTCGATTCTGGACCTCGCCTGCCGATGCTAGTCGCAATCCTGTGATACCAGCGCGCGCTCGCCGTGGGCCGACGGACGCGAGCGAGTAGCCTGAAATCGCTTTGATCAGCGCCCATCCCAATGACGGCAGGTTCTGCCGGGGTCGGCTACGGGGATCAGAGGTTGGGCACCAAAGGGCGAGATGAACGTTGCATACACCTCGGAGACCATGCCTGTTTGATTGAACGCGCGGTGCGCCTCATCCTTCTGCTCAAAGAAGACGGAGCCCGCCGGATGAACCACCAGACAGCCATTGCTCTTTTGTTCGGTGATGGCGCCACTCTTCACGATCACCACGACCGGTCCAGGATGAATATGCCAGCCTGTGTCTGCGCCTGGTTGAAACACCAGCAGAGCCTGCAAGACGTCATTTGGGCCCCTGGCCTTGAGCTCCACGTGGTGCTCCATGCTTGTGCCTCGCGCCAATGCGGTGATCTTTAGAGGGTCGATCTGCTCCTGCGCCTTGCCGCTTGCGCCGATCAAAGCCGCAGCCAGGCCGGCCGAGATCGTTGCACCCAACTTAAGCAAGGCGCGCTGCCCCCTCTGTTCTTGAATGCTCCGCAAGTTCGCCGTGGCGTTGTTCAGTGTAGTCATGACTACTCTCCTTTAGTTGCGTCATATGTCCAAAACGCGCAGCGCCAAATAAATGAGTGCGCTGAGCATGCCGAGTACAAACAGACCCATCAGTAAGAACGCTGTCACGCGCTCTCGCCGTAGCCATCTATCGCGAAGCGAATGGGACTGACCAGCGCTTCGCTGATCTTCCCCTTGAATAGCCGCTGCCCAATAGTGGTACCTCCAGCCCTCTGAGAACCAACCAGCGAGCCCTGAGATTGCGGCAGCCGACATCGCAACGAGTGTTGCCAGCAAGGCGATGCGTTGCGCCGCTGTTAGCGGCGGATCAGCTCGGCCCATGAGCGAAACAAAGAACACGCCAACAGACGCTATCGCCAGTGACAGAACCAGATTGTGCAGTTCTTCAGCTGATTTTCGTGCTCGCTCATCGTGGCTCTGCGCAAGGGTTGCACCGAGGCTTTCGTTGGAGCTCACTGCGGCCTCCGGTCGGCGGTTGGAGCACGAGCGGCCGTTCCTTCTGCGGGCACCGCATACATAGCAAAGGTCTGTGAAACGATTTTCCCGTCTTGCACCAGGAAGGTATCGGTGCCAAGGGGAACATCGTCGCCGATGTTCCAGGTGATGTAGGCCATGTTTCCGTCCACTCGCAGGGCCCTGAGCGAGAACCGCTCTATAGCGCCAGCGGGTAACGAAGCCATGAACTCGACGAAGAAGTTGCGAATTTCCTGTTTGCCCTGATAGCTCCGCGTTTCGCTGTGGAAACGAGCGTCATCGTCGTAGTCGCACAGTATGGCAGCGATGCCTCTGCGCTCCAGGAACGCTCGCAGATGGTTGCGAACAACGGTCTCGGTTGCGGATGTTTGTGTGTTCATGATTTAGCTCGATGGGTTGGGTTAAAGATTAGTGGTCGCGCTGCGCGGCCACATCGGACTGTCGGAACCGCACAGTCCAAGTCGGCAGAAACCTTCCCGTCGCACGCATGTACTCACGGTATTTCTGACCGAAGGCCCTGATCAGGTCGCGTTCCTCGTAGTAAACGCCGACAGAGATATAGGCCGACATGCCCAACGCAAAGAGCAAGTGTCCGACCGTTAGCACCGGTGTAAACCAAATGCCAATGAATGCGCCGGTCATGATGGGATGACGGATGTAGCGGTACAGCCACACGGTCTTGAACGGCAACGGGCTAAAGTCCCGTCCAACGAAATACAGCCAAGCCTGGCGCAGTCCGAACAGATCGAAGTGATTGATCAGAAACGTGGAGACGAGCACAAGCCCCCAGCCGGCGAGGCCGATGGTGAGCATGCTGTAGCCGACCACCGCATGGTCGGCCTGCCAGATGACCAAGGGTAGCGGTCGCCACAGTAGGCACAGCGCAAACGTCACCAGCGCCGTGGCGAGCAAAAATGTACTGCGCTCAGCAGCAGGCTCGACAAAGCGCGTGAGCCAAGACTTGAACCCGCGGCGCGCCATGATGCTGTGCTGCAGGCCGAACAAGACGATCAGCCCCAGGTCGATGAATATCGCCGGGAGCTTGTCTCCTGGTATGCCGGAATCAATGCTCTTCGGCACGTACAGGTTAAACAGGAAAGCGATGAGATACACCAGCGCGGCCACGCCAACCAAATAGCTTGCAAGGCTGTACAGCAGGATTGCGGTTCGTTTCATTTGCTTGCCTCGTGAACGAAAAGTTCGTACGGGGCAGCCTGATCCCGGCCACCCTCAGCGCAAGTCTAGGGTGCAAGACCGTTGCAAACTAGTCCGCAAAGTGTAGTATTCAACTACACAATATGTAGTTCTTGCCGCGGAGAAGATGGGGCCTGGCCCCGGGAAGGAGGGCGATGGAGTACGGCCAATTTTGCCCGATCGCAAAGGCAACGGAGATCATCGGCGAAAAATGGACCATTTTGATCATCCGCGAGTTGCTCATGGGCGGAACTCGCTTCAACGAACTGCAGCGCGGCCTCAGTATGATTTCCCCCACGATCCTGTCGCGCCGGCTCGATTCGCTGGTTGAATATGGCTTAGCCCGAAAGAAAAGAATCCCGGGCGGTCGCGGCTTTGAATATCTGCCGACGAAATCCTGTCAAGAGTTGCTGCCGGTGATCCTCTCGCTCGGTGAGTGGGGAATGCGCTGGACGCGCGTGAACTTAAGCGAGGAGGACTATGACGTAGAGCTGCTGATGCTCTACCTCAAGCGCAGCATTGTGCGAGAAAGACTTAGCGACGGTGAGACGGTGATTCGCTTTCACTTCACCGACCTCGAGCGCTACACAGACTGGTGGCTAGTGGCGCGGCGCGATGAAGTCGACTTATGCCTAAGCGACCCGGGCAAGGAAGTCGATGTCTGGTTCACCTCGAGCGTGAAGACGCTGGCCAACATCTGGATGGGGGAAAGCACCTACCGGCAGGCGGTCAGAAACGGCTCTCTTAAGCTTGTCGGCGAGCCCGCGCTGACGCGCAACGTCGCGGATTGGATGAGTAACAGCCCGTGGGCCGACCTACCGGCGCCGAGCAAGCTTTAGGTCGAGGGGCTGAGCCAAACCAACGATTCCCATCGAAGATGGGGGTGCTCGATTGCATGGTCGGGGCAGCGCATGCTGGATGATTGGAGGTACTCCAGTGCCACGCTCCCGGCGCACCGGAAAATAGCTGCCCTTCGCAATTGCGGGGCGATAACAAACAGGCACCGCTGCAGGACGAAACGGCTCACGCGGCGGCCATCACAAGATTTCAGCTTGCACATCGCTCGGACTCGAGCGGACGACGTGGATATCCCACCGAGGCACGGAGTCTATAATTCTAACGATGGAACAGGAGCAAAAAATCCGTTTCTGCACCAGCGCCGATGGCGCTCGCCTCGCTATTGCCACGCTCGGCAGTGGAGTGCCGCTAGTGCGCGCCGCGACTTGGCTTACGCACGTCGAAATGGATCCGCGCAGCCTTGTCAATAGGCATTGGGTTGCAGAGCTTGGCGCTGGCAATTTCTACGTACGCTACGATTCGCGCGGCTGCGGACTGTCCGACCGCCAGGTCGAGCGGATTTCCCTCGAGGCTTGGATCGAGGACCTCGAAGCGGTTGTCGACTCGCTGGCCATCGAGCAATTCGCCCTGATCGGTGTTTCGCAAGGCGCCGCGATTGCGGTCGGCTACGCGGCCAAGCACCCCGAGCGGGTCAGCCGTCTGGTGCTTTACGGTGGCTGCGCGCGCGGACTGCTCAAGCGTAACCCAACGCAGAAGGTCATCGACGCGGCGCAGGCCATGCTCAAGGCTGCGGAGCTTGGCTGGGGCGCCGACAGCTCATCATTTCGGCAGGTGTTCATCTCGCAACTGTTTCACGACGCTACGGCCGAACAGCAGCGCGCTTTCGACGAGGCGCAACGCCGCACCGTCTCGGGCGAAGTTGCGGTGCGCTTTCTCAAGGAAGTGTTCGCGCTTGACGTGCGCGAGATGGCCGCCGCAGTACGCTGCCCGACCCTCATCTTCCACGCCAATGAGGATCCGTGCTTTCCCTTCGAAGAAGGCCAGTTGCTCGCTTCGCTGATTCCTGGCTCACGCCTGGTGCCGTTGCCGAGCAAGAACCATCTCCCTTTTGAGACCGAGCCAGCATGGCCGATATTTCTTACCGAGTTCCGAGAGTTCATGTCGCCCGTATCCGGCGCGCCGCAGAGCGTCGAAGCGCGCGCGAGTCTCACGCCGCGCCAGCTCGAGGTTCTGCGCGAGGTGGCACACGGACTGACCGACAAAGAGATCGCAGGCAAGCTCTCGCTCAGCCCGCGAACTGTGGAAATGCATGTTGCGAACGCGCTCGCGACGCTGCGCTGCCGCACCCGGGCCGAAGCCGTGCGACGCGCCGCGGAACGCAGACTGTTTGACTAACCGCACCTACGGTACAGCTACCGTAGTCACGAGACCCTCATTACCGTAGTTCCCCGTCTTACCAAGCCGGCTGGCGGGTCCTAGACTTCCTCTCAATACCAACCCGGGCAAGGAATTGATTATGCAAGCGGTCATCTGCCGATCCTTCGACGGTCCCGAGGCGCTTGAGATCGGGCAGTTCGCCGATCCTGCGCCTGGACCGGGCGAAATCCTTGTCGAGGTCCATGCGGCGCCCGTGAGCTTCATGGATGTCCTGATGGTTTCCGGGCGCTACCAGATGCGCCCCACGACGCCGTTCGTTCCTGGATCGGACGCCGTCGGCGTCGTGGCCGGTCTTGGCCCCGGTGTAACACGGTTTCGTCGCGGCGATCGCGTCGCATGCACGCGCTTTGTTGGCGCGCACGGCGAGCTTATGGTCGCCGGCGAGTGGGAAGCGGTACGCATACCCGATGGCGTGACCTTCGAGCAGGCGGCGACGCTTCTGTACGCCTACGGGACCGCGTACTACGCGCTGGTCCAACGCGCGCGTCTGCGTGCGGGGGAGTCGCTGTTCGTGACCGGGGCGGCTGGCGGTGTGGGATTGGCTGCACTAGACCTCGGACGACATCTCGGCGCGCGCGTTATCGCCGGCATCGGATCGACGGAGAAGGCTGCGCTGGTGCAGGCCTACGGAGCCTCCGAAGTAGTCAACTATAACGCGGAGAACCTGAAGGAGCGCATCAAGGCGATCACACACGGCAAGGGCGTAGACGTCTGTCTGGAGATCGTCGGCGGGGAGATCTTCGAGCAGATGGCCCGGCTGATGGCCTGGGACGGGCGCCTGATGCCGATAGGCTTTACCAGCGGAACTATTCCGTCGATACCGATGAATCTTCCGCTCCTAAAGAACTATTCGATCGTCGGCGTTTTCTACGGCGCGTCGATGCAGCACGACCCACAGGGCACGGTCGCGATGTTCGAGACGCTCATGCACCTCGTCGCCACTGGCGAGCTGCGTCCATGCGTCCAGCGAGTCGTGCCGCTCGGCGAGGTGCGTGAGGCAATGCGCGCTATCGCCGATCGTTCAGTGCAGGGCCGCATCGTGCTCAGGCTGCGCTGAGGAGCAAGCATGTCCACGATCGTTATCTCGAGCCGCTTCTGCGGGCCACCCAAGTCTGGAAATGGCGGCTACGTCTGCGGACGCCTGGCTGCCGCGATCGACGGCGCCGCTTTGGTCCGGCTGAAGGCACCTTCACCGCTCGAAACCGTGCTGAGGATCGAAAAGTTGAATGATGTGACCAAGCTGCTGCACGGATCGAGCGTGATCGCCGAGGCCAAAGCGACGAGCATCGATCTCGCCCCATCCTGCGTGCCTTCCTATGCGCAGGCGGAATCTGCGGCCCAGCGTTACCTCGGCTTCACGCGGCATCCGTTCCCGCGTTGCTTCGTGTGCGGGCCCGAGCGTCGAGCCGGCGACGGCCTACGCGTCTTCCCCGGGTCGCTTGAAGCGGATGGGCTGGTCGCCTCCCCGTGGATCCCGGATCGGTCGCTCGCCAACGGTTCCGATTCCGTCGGGTGCGAATTCCTCTGGGCGGCACTCGATTGCACGAGCGGGTTCGCAGTGCTACCGGTTTCACAAGGCAGAACCATCGTACTCGGCGAGCTGAGTGCTCGAATCGACGGCGCCGTAGCCCCGAACGACAAATGCGTCGTCACTGGCTGGCCCCTACGCATCGACGGGAGAAAGCGCTATTCGGCAGCTGCCGTGCTCAAAGAATCGGGCGAACTCGTGGCCGTCGGCCGCGCGACCTGGATAGAGGTTCAGGCAAGCACGTTCAGTGGAAGTAGTGTGTGACCAGCTCAAGTCTTA
>CAZILI010000152.1:0-8553 GCA_964539965.1 uncultured Burkholderiales bacterium
GCACGCCGCTCGAAGTCGAAATGAGATACGGACTGAGATACGGACAGGAGGGAAAGTGAGCTTGACCGCAGTGCAGTTGCAGGAGAAAGAATGGGACGTCGTGGTGGTCGGTGCCGGAAACGCGGCGATGTGCGCCGCGTTCGCAGCGCAGGACGGCGGCGCGAGCGTCCTCGTGCTGGAAGCCGCGCCGGAAGCCGAATGCGGCGGCAACAGCGCCTTCACCGGCGGCGCGACGCGATTCGTGTTCAACAACGTCGACGAGGTGCGCGAGGTCCTGGACCTCACCGACGAGGAAGTCGCGATCACGGATTTCGGCACCTATACGGAAGCCGACTTCCTCGAAGACATGGGACGGCTGACGCAGTACCGCTGCGATCCGGACCTGACCGAGATCTTCGTGCAGCGAAGCCGCGAGACCCTCGCGTGGATGAAGCGCAAAGGCGTGCGATTCGAAGCGATGTACGCGCGCCAGTCGCAAAAGATCAACGGCCGGTTCAAGTTTTACGCCGGGCTGATCTGCGCTACCTGGGGAGCGGGCCAGGGTCTCGTCGAAGGCTTGCATCAGATCGCCAGGAAGAACGGCATCCCGGTCTCCTACGAAACTCCCGCCCTGTCGCTGATCCGCGAGAATGGGGCCGTGCGCGGCGTGATCGCCGAGGTCAGAGGGCAAGAGGTGGCGATACGCGCAAAGGCCGTGGTTCTCGCCTGCGGAGGATTCGAATCCAACGCCGAGATGCGCGCCCGCTACCTGGGGCCGGGCTGGGACCTCGCCAAGGTGCGCGGCACGCGCTTCAACACCGGCGACGGTATCCGCATGGCGCTGGATATCGGTGCAGCGCCATGCGGCAACTGGTCGGGCTGTCACGCCGTGGGTTGGGATCGCAACGCGCCCGAATTCGGCGATCTCGCCGTGGGCGACGGCTTTCAGAAGCACTCCTATCCGTTCGGCATCATGCTGAACGCAAAAGGTGAGCGATTCGTCGACGAGGGCGCCGATTTTCGCAACTACACCTACGCCAAGTACGGCGCGGTTATCCTCGCGCAACCGGGGCAGTTCGCCTGGCAGATATTCGACGCCAAGGTCAGCCATTTGCTGCGCGACGAGTATCGCATCCGCCAAGTGACCAAGGTATCCGCACAGACCCTGGAGGACCTAGTGGGTAAGCTCGACGACGTGAACGCAGAGCGCGCGCTTTCCACCATCCACGCGTACAACGCCGCGGTGCGAATCGATATTCCGTTCGATCCCAACGTCAAAGACGGTCGGCGTACTGAAGGCCTAGCCGTGCCCAAGTCGAATTGGGCGAACCGCATCGATCAGCCTCCGTTCGATGCCTACGCCGTGACTTGCGGCGTGACGTTCACTTTCGGCGGGCTGCGCATCACCTCTCAAGCGCAGGTGTTGGACACCGACGGCGCGCCGATTGCGGGCTTGTATGCGGCGGGAGAACTGGTCGGTGGACTCTTTTACTTGAACTATCCCGGCGGCAGCGGCCTCATGTCGGGCGCTGTCTTCGGACGTATCGCAGGCGACAGCGCCGGCCGCGCGGCGGCGAACCCTTGATTCTTGGAGCGAAGACTCAGAGTATCTCGAACCCGGCGGCCCGACCCACGCGCCGTCCAGCCCCGGCGTTGAGTGGATGTAACTTGGGCCGCGCTAGCTGCAGTCCTTGATGGCTCTGCGCCTTCGCATTCGTGGCACGGCCGCACCGCTCACTGGTAGCGGTGCGGCCGCCTAATCGGCACTACATTACGGCAACTGGTTCGGCGTCGTCGGCCTGGTCCACTGCAACCGTATCGACAGCAACGGGTTCGGTGTCGTCCGACGTTTGGGTCACGACGTCGGCAACGCTGTCGGTGAAAGCCTTGGTCGCCTGGCCGCCACCTCCTCCGCCACCGCCGCCACCGCACGCGGTCAATATCGCCAATAGGGTGATACCGGCAATCGCGTTCGTCGTTGTCATGGCTCGCTCCTTATGACCTAGTTGGCAGGCGACGCCGCGATCGGCGCGTTGAGATACGGGAAGGCGTTGCCGAAGTCAACCGCGCCCTGGCCTGCGGCCGCGCCGGGAAGCTGTGTGCCGTCGGTGGCCAGGTCCGCGACCGTCGGATGATCCGGACCCGCCGGATTGAGCACACCCGTAACAGCCCGCAGGGCGATGTCTACCACATCGTCGATAGGCCGTCGGCCATTGGGAAACCCGGCTAGATCCCCCGCCAGGACGCCCAAGTCCTTTTGCTGCGCCACCGGGGTCGGCGCGATCGAAGTATTGAGGCGCAACATCTCCGAAGGCACGACGTTGGCCGGCTTGTTCAACTTATCCACGCCGGTGAGAAACACCGCCACCAAGTCGTTGCGCGGGGTGCTCGGGGGAGTCGTCGCCGCGCCGGGGAACAGCACATTGAGCAGCACCGGTAGCGTCGGATTGGTCACGTAGTCGAGAAACTGCGCGTCGTCCTTTGGCTTACTGCCGTTGAACTTGTCCTTGTCTTTGACACCAATCACCAGCTCGTTCACCAGCGGCATGCCCAGCCGAGAAACTTGAGCGTATGGACCGCCCTCAAGCGCGCCGCCGCCGGGACGAATAAGCCTGCCTTGGCGCACGCTCGCCGTGGTCCAGGCGCCGATCACCGGCTCGCCCGAGCGTGCCAGACAGCTGATCGGAACCTCCAAAGCCAACGAGGTGACGTTGTCGTCGTCGAGGATGTTCAACTCGCCGCTGCGCGGGCCGACCGGATTGAAATTGAACAGATCAAAAGCTTCACCGAGGTTCACGTAGAACGGCTCTTTGCGCTGACCGGCGAACACCTTGCCCGGCACCGCGCAACCGGGGATGTTCACGTTGTAGATGAACTGGTTCGCGTAGCTCGCATAGTTGGCCGTGAAGCTCTTCTGGCCGATGTTGTCGGCCGGCTTGACGAAGGTGGCGCTGCCGTCGCTCGCATTGGTCAGCGTTTGACGAGTGCCGCCGCGACGGTTGCCGCGTACCACATTGACCGTATAGGTCTCACGCACGTTAAGCGCTCCGGCATCGCCCGCCTCGGTCGCATCTCCGATCTTGCCGATGTTGAATAGCGGCACGGCGATATTCTTGTTGCCGGCCGGCACCGCAAGGTCACGGGTCGTGCTCTTGAAGCGGAATTGAAACGTGATGTCCTCGACGGCATCGCCGTTGTTGTCGACGTGAATTTCATAGACCGCATTGGGGTCCAACTGAAAGAAGTTCGGCCCGCCGTAAGGCGTTTGGAACGGGACGTAGTCAGCAATGAACGTGACATAGTCGCTGCGGCCGGCTTCGTAGCTGCGGAACATATAGAAGTCCGTGCCGTCCGCCTTTGGCAGACCGGTAATGAACGGGGCTTCGCGGTGGCTGGCAGCGCCGGCGGGACCGTTGGTAAACGCGATGGCTGCGGCGAACGCGATTGCGCTCAGGGTGAACTTGGCAAGGGGATGGACTTGCGTCTGCATGGTTTCCTCCACGTAGTTGACAAAAAAGGGAACGACCTCGCGTTATACGGAGACCGCACCCGATCGGATGTGCCAACCCGAGCCGGGAATGCGCGAAGCCTGATGGGCGCGAACTTCGCGGGATGGATGGCGCTCAAAGAAACAAGGACTTAAATCCTTGGTGATATACTTTTGCGATGTTCTATGAGGCCCTAGCCGCATGGTGACGCGGGTGCCCGGGTTCGTCGGCAATGCCGCCGACACGGTCGCGAAACGCTGGATCGGTGCGACCGCCTTCGTTTTGTTCGTGCTGCTGTGCTGGCTGTTGGCGCGCTGGACGTGGGTGTTCGTCCCGAATCCCCGTCAGACCGAGACACCGTTGGCCGCGATCGACGCGCAAGCAACGGACACGCAAAGTGGTGAGCGCTTGATCGCTGCCCACTTGTTCGGCGTCCCGCAGGCCGACTTGCCGAAGCAAGCGGCCCCGCAGGCGGTAGTGCCGAGCAGCTTGAACGCGAAGCTGAAGGGTGTCTTCGCCGGTGTCGCACCGTTTCCGGCATTCGCCATTGTCAACTACGAGGGCAAAGACCAAGCCGTGCGGCTAGGCGACACGCTAGCGCCCGGGGTCACCCTCGAGCAGGTGGCGGGCGATCATGTCCTGTTCCGGCGCGGTACCGCGATCGAGAAGCTCGAATTCGATCAACGCCCGCTGTCCGGCGGACAACTCGCCATGGGGATGCCGCCGCGAGGTGCGGGCGCACCCCCTCAGTTGCCAGGCCAGGCGGGGCAATTTAAACTCAACGTCCAACCCATAAATCAGAACACCTCGGCGATTTCCCGCAGCGAACTGAACACGGCGCTGCAGGACCCCAGACAATTGTCGAACTTGGGCCGAGTCGGCAGAGGCCCCAACGGCGGGGTTTCGGTAGAAGGAGCCCCTCCCGGCAGTTTGATCGAAAAGCTAGGCTTGCAAGAGGGCGACGTCGTTCGGTCCCTGAACGGCGTACCGGTGAATTCGGAGGCCGACTTGATGCGCCTTTATCAGCACTTCGGACAGGCCGGTCAGGTGCGAGTGGACGGCGAACGCGGCGGGCAACCGCTGCAACTCAACTACACCATACAGAAGTGATGCGCTGCCCATGAGGCTCAACAAACTGGTCCGGCTCCTGGCGGCGCTCTGCTGCGCGGCGGTACTTGCCGCGCTCGCCGCCGACGACAAAGAGCGCGACAAAGTCACGCTCAAGTTCGTGGGCGCGGACATTCAATCGGTGGTCAACGCAGTGAGCCAGATCACCGGCAAGAACTTCATCCTCGACCCTCGCGTAACGGGTCAAGTCAACATCATCTCCGCGAGTCCGGTGCACAAGGACTTGGTGTATCCGATCTTGCTGTCGGCTTTGCGTCTGCAAGGATTCACCGCCGTGGAAGGGCCGGGCAACACGGTCAAGATCCTGCCGGAGGCGGATGCCAAATTGAATTACAGCCCGACGATTATCGCGGGCGTGCAAGGCTCGGGCGACAAGATCGTGACGCAAGTCTACCCGCTTAAGTACGAGTCTGCGGCGCAACTGCTGCCCGTGTTGCGGCCTTTGATTGCACCGAACAACGTGATCAACGCGTATCCGAACAACAATACGCTCGTCATCACCGATTACGCCGAGAACTTAAAGCGCATCGACAAGATCATTCAAGCGATCGACGTCGAACAAGGCAGCGAGCTCGACGTGATCCGATTGAAACACGCCTCGGCGTTCGACTTGGCGCAACTCGTGCCCAAGCTGCTGCCGGAGGCCGCCGCGCCGGTCGCCGTGCCCGGCGCGCAACCGCGCCTGGTGCTAGCAGTCGACTCGCGCATCAACGGCCTTATCGTGCGCGCGGACCGGCGCGCGACTATCGAAAAAGTACGCCGCTTGGTGGACAGCCTGGACATCCAAACCAGCGAGAGCGGCAACATCCACGTCATCTATTTGCGCAACGCCGAAGCCACCAAGGTCGCCGAAACCTTGCGCGGCATCTTGGGCGGCGGTGGGGGCGGAGGCGGCACGACAACCTCTGCCTTGGCCTCTCCACCGCAACCGACCACCCAGCCGGGACAACCCGGCCAACCTTCGCAGGCCGGTGGGCCGGTTGCGGCGGTCAATATCCCGCAGCAGCAAGGTGGCGGCACCATCCAAGCTTATCCGGCCACCAACTCCCTGGTCGTGGTGGCGCCTGACTTCGTCTACAACTCGATCCGAACGGTAATCGACAAGCTCGACGCGCGGCGTGCACAGGTATACATCGAGGCGATCGTCGCGGAGCTGTCTGCGCAAAAGAACGCCGAGTTCGGCATCCAATGGCTCGATCTGTCCGGCGTCAACACCGGCTCGACCCGAGGCGTAGGTGGATTCCAAACCGGCGTCAATGGCGCGACGCCCATCGGCAGCGTTGCGCAAAACATCAACAACGCCGGCTCGGGGTTGAGCGTAGGAATCGTGAGAGGTACGGTTACCCTGCCGGGCTCGAGCACACCCATCCTCAATCTCGGCGTGCTCCTTAAAGCCTTGGAGGCGGATGTCAACTCGAACGTCTTGTCGACGCCGAACCTGCTAACCCTCGACAACGAAGAAGCAAAGATCATCGACGGCCAGAACGTTCCGTTCGTCACCGGCACGCAGACCTCTACCACCGGCGGCTTGCAGAATCCGTTCCAGACCATCGAGCGCAAAGACATCGGCCTGCAACTCAAGGTCAAACCGACCATCGCGGAAGGCGGCAGCGTCAAGCTGCAAATCTTTCAAGAGATTTCGAATGTCGATTCCACGGTCAACACGGCCGGGGCAGGCTTGGCTACGACCAAGCGATCGGTCGAGTCGACGGTTATCGTCGACGACGGTCAAGTCGTCGTGTTGGGCGGGCTGATTCGGGATGAGTTTCGCAACGACCAGGACGGCGTGCCCATCTTGGGCAACATCCCGGTACTGGGCAATTTGTTCAGGTATGAGAAGCGCCAGCGCATCAAGCGCAATCTGATGGTATTCATCCGACCCTCGGTCATGCGCGACACCGAAGCGCCCGTCGGACTCACCAATGAGCGCTACGAATACATTCGCCGCGAGCAGGCTGGCCTGCAGCCGCCTTCCCACTTGATACTGCCGGACATCCCTTCACCAGTGCTGCCGCCGATCGCGCCTGCGCCGGCTTCGCAGGCCGCGCCGCCGAAGTCGGCTACCTTGCCGCCGACACCGCCTCGCTTGCCTGCCGCCGTGCCGCAGGCCCAGGCCGAAGAACCGCGCTGGGTGCCGCTGGTCGAGCCGGAAAAGAAGCCCTAACCGAGCAAGGGCGCCGTGAACGAACCCGCCAAAGCTTCTCAGCTCGCACCGTCGCACGATCCCACGGCGGTCCATCCCGAACCGCAAGTAAGCCGCCGGCTGCCGTACCACTTCGCCAAGGCGAAGGGCGTCATCGCGGTGCGCAGCGTCAACGATGTCGTCGAGCTATGGGTGCGCGCCGATTGCGACGCGCTGGCCCTCGCCGAGGTACGCCGTACCTTCAAGCAACCGCTGCGTCCCTACGTGCTGGCGAACGACCGATTCGAGCAATGTCTCGGCCAAGTTTACTCGCGCCAAGACAACGAGGCTCA
Source organism: uncultured Burkholderiales bacterium (assembly GCA_964539965.1). GTDB lineage: Bacteria > Pseudomonadota > Gammaproteobacteria > Burkholderiales > JALYOK01 > CAZILI01. The sequence goes on from CAZILI010000152.1 coordinate 7,071, forward strand.
GCAGTTGATCGGCGACATCGGCCAAGACATGGACCTGGCCACACTCGCCCAAGAGCTGCCGCAGATCACCGATCTGCTCGAGGCCGAGGACGACGCGCCCATCATACGGCTCATCAATGCGCTACTCACGCAGGCGTTGCGCGAGAACGCCTCCGACATCCATATCGAAGCCTTTGAAAACCGCTCGGTCGTGCGCCTACGTGTAGACGGCACCCTGCGCGACGTGCTGGAGCCGCCGCGAGCGCTGCACGCTGCCGTGGTCTCGCGTATCAAAATCATGGCGCAGCTCGACATCGCGGAGAAGCGCTTGCCGCAAGACGGTCGCATCACCTTGCGCTTGGCCGGTCGGCCGGTCGACGTGCGCGTCTCCACTTTGCCGACCGGACACGGCGAGCGCGTCGTGCTGCGCTTGCTCGACAAGCAAGCGGGACGACTGCGCTTGGAAGCGCTCGGCATGAAGCCCGACACATTGGCCGCGTTGGACAACTTGATCCATCAGCCGCACGGCATCGTGCTGGTAACCGGTCCGACCGGTTCAGGCAAGACCACCACCTTGTACGCCGCTTTGTCCCGGCTCGACTCGAACACCCTCAATATGATGACGGTGGAGGATCCGGTCGAATACGACTTGGACGGGATCGGCCAGACGCAAGTCAACGCGCGTATCGAGATGACCTTCGCGCGCGCGCTGCGCGCCATCCTGCGCCAGGACCCCGACGTCATCATGATCGGCGAGATACGCGATTTGGAGACCGCGCAGATCGCAGTGCAGGCCAGTTTGACCGGGCACTTGGTGTTGGCAACCTTGCACACGAACGACGCGGCGAGCGCTGTCACGCGCCTCATCGATATGGGTATCGAGCCGTTCCTTTTGGCTTCGACTCTGCTCGGCGTGCTGGCGCAGCGCTTGGTGCGCCTGATCTGTCCGGAGTGCAAGAAGGCGCACGCTCCCGATCACAGCGAGCGCGAGGTCTTCGAGGGCACCGACGTTCCCGAAGTCATCTACGCGGCGACCGGCTGTCCCGCCTGTAAATGGACCGGATACCAGGGCCGCACCGGCATCTATGAGCTGCTGACGGTCAATGACACGATCCGCGAGCTGATCCACGATTCCGCCTCGGAGCAATCCATCCGCGTCAACGCGCTCCAATCCGGCATGATGAATCTGCGCAGCGACGGTATGCGCTGGGTGGCGCAAGGGACGACCAGCTTCGAGGAAGTCATCCGTGTCACGCGCGAAGGCTAGCCGATTCTGATCCCACCGCGTCGTTGCCATGGCTGGCTTTAGATATCAGGCCATCGACGTCGCCGGGCGCCTGCGCAAAGGCGTGCTCGAGACCGATAGCGCGCGCCAAGTGCGTGTGCTGCTGCGAGAGCAGGGGCTCACCGCGCTCGAAGTCGAAGGGCTTACCGAAAGCGGCGCGGAGGACGTCGCCAGCGCGCCGGCGAAGAGTTCGCGCCGGCGCCTCTCGGTGGCGCAACT
>CAZILI010000153.1:0-8546 GCA_964539965.1 uncultured Burkholderiales bacterium
GCGCGAACGTCATCGCATGGCGATGTTGTTCATCACGCACGACCTCGACGTAGTGGCCGAACTGGCCGATCGCGTGCTGGTCATGCGCGCGGGTGAGATGCAAGAGATAGGCGCGACGCGAGAGATCTTCACGGCGCCGACGCAAGCCTACACCCGAGCCCTGCTGGCCTGCCGGCCGAGACTGGATCGCGAGCTGGCGCGCTTGCCCACCATCGAGGAGTCGGCAGGCGCGGGCGGTGAGCAGGATACGCCTCCGGTCTCGCCGCGTTTGCCTTCGCAGAGCGAAATCCTGCTCGAAGTGCGCGGCTTGAACAAGGCGTTTCGGCTGCGCGCGGGGCTGTTTCGCAAGCGCGCCGTACACGCTGTGCGCGATGTCTCGTTCCGCTTGGCCAAGGGCGCAACCTTGGGCGTGGTGGGCGAGTCCGGTTCGGGGAAGTCCACCCTCGGGCTCACTTTGCTGCGGCTACATCGCGCCGACGCGGGACAAGTGCTGTACGCCGGACAAGATCTGCTCGCCCTCACCCCGCGTGAGTTCATGGCCTACAAGCGGCGTATCCAGATCGTGTTCCAAAACCCTTACGCGTCGCTCAACCCCCGCTTCAGTATCGGGCATATCCTGACCGAGCCGATGTTGATTCACGGCATCGGCGCCGATCAGGGCGAGCGGGTGCAGGCCGCGGTCGCGCTGCTGAAGCGGGTCGGGTTGGAGCGCGACGCCATCCACCGCTATCCGCACGAATTCTCCGGCGGGCAGCGTCAGCGCATCGCCATCGCGCGTTGTCTCGCCGTGCGCCCCGAAGTGTTGATCCTGGATGAAGCGGTCTCTGCGCTCGACGTCTCCGTGCAGGCACAGGTGCTCAACTTACTGAAAGATCTGCAGGAGGAGTACGCCATGAGCTACGTCTTCATCTCACACGACCTGGCGGTGGTGAAGCACATGGCGGATGTCGTGTTGGTGATGCGCGAAGGTGAAATCGTCGAGAGCGCCGGCGCGCGCGAGCTGTATGCTCGACCTCGGCATGCCTATACCCAGCAGCTATTGGCCGCAGTGCCGCGCGGTTTTCGGAACTGAACTAGCCTCGCGTCGGGATCGACACGCGCGTCCCCGCGCGCAGTCCGCCCTTGACGCTAAGGTTGTTGGATTGCGCTAAGTCCGCCACCGAGACGTTGAAGCGACGCGCGATGCTCGACAAGGTATCGCCACGGCGCACGACGTAGTGTCGTTGCGCTTGCCCGGTCGACGTGCTCGTCGCACCGGCGGCGGGCGAGGCGGCTGCACCCGCGGCCCGGTGTACGATCAGCACCTGGCCGACGCGCACGCTGTTACGCCGCAGCCGGTTCCATGTTTTGATTTCGCCCGGGGTCACGCCGTAGCGCTTGGCGACCGAGTGGAGCGTCTCACCTCTTTGCACCCGATGCGTAGCGCCCGACCCGCCCGGGGCCGACAGCGCCGATTCCGGGATCATGGGCACCGCGTTGATCGGCTCGGCGGGCGGCGGCACCTTGTCGTCGTGCGGCACCAGTATCGCGCCGCCGCCGGCGACGCGGCGGTTAGCCGGGATGCCGTTGGCTTCTCGCAGCTCGCTTGCCGTCATACCAAACCGGTAGGCGACCTTCTCCAGCGATTCGCCGCGCTGTAGCTTGTGCACACGCCAGCTCACCAACGGCTGATCCGGGTTTTCGAGCTTGGCGAGAAAGATGTCCAGCGTTTCCGCCGGCACGAGGATATTGAAGGTGCCGTTTATGGCGATGACCGGGCGGTCATATTGCGGGTTGAGCGCGAGAAATTCATCGACCGGGATCTCGGCGAACTCGGCGGCGCGCTTGAGGTCGATGTGCTTGTCGGTGGTGACCACGGAGAAGTACGGTGCGTCGGGGATGTAACCCAGATCGAGGTCGAACCGGGCGGGACTGAGTACGATGTTGCGCACCGCCAGCAGTTTGGGCACGTAGTTCTGGGTTTCGACCGGCAGGGCCAAGTAGCGATACTCGGTCGGCATGCCGAGTGCGCGATTGCGGGCCAGCGCGCGCGAGACCCGGCCTTCACCGCCATTGTAGGCGGCCAGCGCCAGCTCCCAACTGCCGAAGCGCTCGTACAGCATTTGCAAGTAGTCGAGCGCGGCGTTGGTAGCCGCCAGCACGTCGCGCCGCTCGTCGCGCCACCAAGTCTGCTCGAGGCCGTGGCGCCGGCCGGTTTCGGGAATGAACTGCCAGATCCCCGAAGCATGGGCACGCGAATAGGCGCGCGGATTGAATGCACTTTCCACGATCGGCAGCAGCGCGATCTCCGAGGGCATGCCGCGGTTTTCTACCTCTTGCACGATGTGAAACAGATAGCGGCGGCTGCGCTCGACGATGCGAGCCAGGTACTCGGGTTGGGAAGCGAACGCGCGCTCGTGGCGACGGGTAAGCGGTGTGTCGAGCGGCGCTAGCTTAAAGCCGGCGCGAATGCGCTCCCACAGGTTGGATGGCTCCGGTGGCTGAGGGGGCGGCAGCGCGCTGGAGAGTTCGGCAGCCGCATCCACCGGCGGGGCAGACACGGAGGATTGCGTTTCGGTGGCGCCGGAGGCGGGGGCGGGCTCGGCGGTCGGCAGCCCCTGCGGATCGAATTCGACGGTCTTCGGCTCTTGGACGGGCGGCGGCTCGGTCGGGACGTAGGAGCCCTGCACGGCCCCGATCGGGCGGAACTGAGCCAGGGAGGCAAGGGGTAGCGTCAGCAGGAGAACGGCCAGGAGTTTACCTCTTGCTAGCGCCATCGCTACCTCAAGAACGCCCCGTAAGTTATTGACGGCGCAATGGTAGTTAAGTCATGGATGCGGGTCAAGAGTTTCCCGGAAAAAGGCCGCAAAACGCCTCTTGTTTCCCCTTTGGCGTGGCAAAGCCGCAACGCCAGGCGTTGTGTAGTCAGCCCTCGGCCGATAGATGAGCCAGGCTCGCCCCGCTTTTTTCCCAATTTTGCCCGTCGAAGGGGGTGATGCGCATGCTGGTGATCTCGGCCGGGTCCAAGCAGCGCGCATTGACGCTGTAGCCGTCGGGGTTCGAGCGAGGCACGTAGAACGACTTGACGCCGCAAACCGCGCAAAACAGGTGCTTGGCGGTTCCGGTATTGAAGGTGTACTCGGTCAAGTGCTCGGCCCCCCGCAACAAGCGAAAGCGGGATTTGGGCACGATGAGGTGCAAGTAGCCGCTGCGGGCGCACATCGAGCAATTGCACTCCTGCACTTCGAGCGCGGCCGGGGCGTCGACTTCGAACTTGACGCGCCCGCAGTGGCAGCCGCCGCGATGGACGACCAGGGGGATGGACGGGTTCGACTCGATGTTCGCCATGTCGGCCGGCTACGAGCGCTTGCCCGCTACCTCGAAGGTTACACGCTGCCAGCCTTCGCCCTTGCGCACGGATTTGCCGAGACGGATAGCGTAGCGAACGTTGCGTGCCCCCATCACCATGGCGCGGCTGGAGGAGTAGGTAAAATTGTCGATGAGGAGCGTATCGGTCTCACCTCTAGACTTGTCACCCGTCAAGAATAGCCCCCACACGAGCTGGCTCGTCTTCAACGCGGCGTCCGGGGCATCCTCGCCCAAGGTCACGATCACCGGGCTGAAGGAGAGGATCTCGATGCCGGCGTAGGTCTCGCGGGTCGTTCGGTTGGTGCGCACGCGCACGATCGTGCCCACCGCCCAGCGTTCGGTCTTGCGTCGCTTGATGCCGACGAAGGTACCCAGCTTCGGATCGCGATAGGTGCCGGCGGGAAACGCCGCGCCGTAGCCGGTGAGGCTTTCGTCGATGAGCGTCCAGCCTTCCAGGGCCGGAATCGGCTGGGTCGCATCCAGCGGGCGCAGGCGCAGCTTGCTGCGCGTACGCTCGGTGATGAAGCCATATACTTGCAGGTCCATTTCCTCTTCGCGGCTCAGGCCGCGATTGAGATCGAGCGGCCCGTGGGCGCGCTCGTAGTCTTGGCGCGCCGACTCGCACACGCCGTTGAGCCCCCGCACCACATTGATCGCCTCGCTGTCGACCTTGATGCGCCGCTCCTTGCGCTGGTCCGCGCGCAGGCTGTCCGGTACCCATAGCTCCGCAAGCCGGTCCAGCAGCAGCGCCGACTCGGCCAAGGGTTGTACCGCGATAAAGCCCATGTCGCGCTGCGCGGCGCCGTCTTGCAGGCGCGCGCGCGCGCGCTCGATTTCCAGCGCCAGGCTTTGCGTGCGGATGTAGCGCGCGTTGTCGTCATCCAGCGCCGCGCGGACGCGCATCGGCGGCTGGGAGGAATTGATGAGACTGGCGTGGAAATGCTCGCCTGCCATGAACATCCTCTGCAGGGTCAATTTCGCCGTCCAAGTCAGCAGCCAATGGTCGGCCGTCTCGATCTGGGTAGCGGAGAACGCTCCCGAGTTGAGCGTACTCAGCAGGCTGGCCCGCGAATACAGCCCGCCGCAAGAGGTTACGATCTCGTGCGGACGCGGGTACAAGGTGACCGGTCGGGTGTCGACTTCATCCTGCTCGGCCCAGCGATACAACAAGTGGATTTGGCGCCAGCAGTCGGCGGGCGGCGTTTCCCGCGCGAAATAGCCCCACTTGGCCTGATTGGTGAGCGCGTGGATGCCTCGGCAGATGGCGAGCGCCATCAGCTGCGCGACTTGCTTAGCGCTGCTTCGTGTTTGGTGATAGGTCACCACGAAATCGCAATACGCTCGGCCGAGCAAGCCCTGGATGGCCTCCATGTCGGCGCGCACTTGCTCCGTGTTCCCCGTCCCGCCCTTGTCCAGGTAGCGACGTAGGATGTCGTTGAGGGTGGGCAGGCAGCCTTCGTCGAAGCGCACGAGCGCGTTCACGCCGTCGACGGTCAAGAAGGTGCGCGATTCGGTCAGGCGTTGCAGAGCTTTGGCGATCTGCTCGCGCGCCGCGGTCAAATCATCGCGCGGCAGCACAGAAAGCCAAGTGTCGACCTTTTCCAGGGTCGAGAACAAAGGCGAGGTAGGAGGCGCGTTGTCGGTGGCCATAGTCCGCGGTTATTTGCAGTTTTCTTCCAATTCGCGCTTCACGCGGGCGAGTTCCGTCTCGATGCCCTTATCATCGAGAAATACCTTCTCGCCTTTTTCGTCGTAGCGGGTGATGCGCCCGCCGTCCGATAGGCTCTTGTAGTCGCCCTTGAGCGCGCCGCAGTGAGCTTGCTTTCGCTTCGCGTCTTCCTGCGCGAGCTGCTCCTTCTTTTCCGCCTCCTCGGCGGCGACTTTGCGCTTGCGGTACTCGAGCTCCTTGTCCGCCGCGGTCGGCGGACCCTTCTTCGCGGCTTCGGGATGGCTCGCGGCCGCTGCCGGCACGCTCGGCGGGGGCGTCGGCGGCTTGTGTTGCGGCATCTTCTTCACGGCGAGTTCGGGCGGCGGTTGATCGGAATAGTGGACTTTGCCGTCCTTGTCGGTCCACTTGTAGATTTCCGCCCCGGCCTCGGCGCCCAGGAGCGCGAGCGCGACCGAGACGATGCATGCGAGTTCGATGTGTCTCATGAACGTACCTTTCTGTCAGCGCGCAGGCGGATAGCGAGTTTGCTCGATGCCGAGCAAGGCTTGCTCGCTTGCGATCGCAGACTGTTTGAGGACCTCGTTGCTGTCCCCTTTTGCGGCAGCCTCCTGCGCTTTTTTTAGCGCCTCCTCGGCGGTTGTCCATAACGACTTGTGCACGACGGCCGATTGGACGTCGGCTCGCGCCTTGGCAAGCGCTTGCTCGGCGGCCGGCGACAGGGGTGGAGCCGCCGCCAGCTTGCCGACTCCCGCCAACAGGAGCCAGCAAGCGATGCGAGTTGAAGCGGCTGTCATGCCGGCGAGGGCAACGGGTGCACCGCTACCCTGCGGCCGGCTTCTGGCGGATCGCGGACTTGGGCCGAAACGCCTTCACCAGCTCCTCGCGGGTTTCGATGTAAGGCCCGCCGATCAAGTCCACGCAGTAGGGGACAGCCGCGAAGACGCCGTCGAGAGTTTCTTTGATGGATTTGGGCTGACCGGGCAGATTGATGATGAGCGCCTGTTTGCGGATCACCGCGACTTGCCGCGACAGAATCGCGGTCGGCACATATTTCAGGTTGTTCATGCGCATGGCCTCCCCGAAACCGTCCAATACCCGCTCGGCGACTGCCAGTGTCGCATCCGGCGTCACATCTCGCGGCGCCGGACCGGTGCCGCCCGTGGTCAAAACGAGAGCGCAGACTTCTTTGTCGACCAGCTCCTTTAGGGTCGACTCGATGAGCGGGCGCTCGTCGGCAATCACGCGTTTCACATAGGTGACCGGGTTGTACAGAACCTGGCCGATCCAGGCCTCTAACGCCGGGATGCCTTCGTCTTGATAGATTCCCTTCGAGGCGCGGTCGCTCACCGTCACGAGTCCCACCTTTACGGCGTCGTAGGTTTGGGTAGCGGTCATGCGGTTTGGCTAGTCAGTCCTTGATGAAGGATGCGGAACAGCTCTCGGTAGCCCCGTGGCGGGCGCCCGTTTTGCGCCTCCTCGCGCGCCGCCAGCACGGCGTGCTCGAGGGCATTGAGATCCACCGACGGAAACACCCGCTTGAGTTCCGCCGCCTCGACGCCATGTTCGAGGATGCGCTCACGCCATTGTTCGACCAGGTGCAGCCGCGCGGCGTTCTGCCGTCCGGGCGCTTGCAGGGCGGCGAGCCCGGCGCGTATCGGCTCGACGTCGACGTCACGCATCAGGCGTCCGATATACTGTAGCTGGCGGCGGATCGCCTCGAAGCTCTTGGTGCGCTTGGCCTCCCTGACCGCGAGAGACAGCCGCTCCGGCAGCGCCAAGGCCTCAAGCTGCTGCTCCTTGAGCGCCACCAGCGCTTCGCCCAAACGCTGCAGATCGTGCATCTCGCGCTTGCGCTGGGTCTTGCTGGGCTTGTCGGACGGGTCCACGAAAGCGGCATCGAAACCAAATATTTATGATACTCCAGATAGTTAGATAGATCATCCAAAGTGACTTCCACCGCGCTCTCCCCCGCATTCTCCTACCCCGTCGCCTCGCTGCAGTCCATGGTGAACGACTGTCTGCGCTTGGCCCGCGAGCGCGGCGCCTCCGACGCCGAGGCCGAAATCTCGGAAGGTCACGGCCATTCGGTCAACGTGCGTCTCGCCGAGGTGGAGACCATCGAGTACCACCGCGACAAGGGCTTGTCGGTCACCGTGTACTTCGGCAAAAAGCGCGGCCACGCCAGTTCCTCGGACCTAAGCGAGGCAGCGATCCGCGATACCGTCGCCGCCGCCTGTAGCATCGCTACCCATACGGCCAGCGACGATTTTGCCGGCCTGGCCGACGCCGCATTGCTGGCGAAGGGACCGCTGCCCGACGTCGATCTGTTCCATCCCTGGGACGTGAGCGTCGAGCGCTCGATCGAGTTGGCGCGCGAGGCCGAAGCGACGGCACGTGCGGTCGATCCGCGCATCACCAACTCCGAGGGGGGGTCGGTCTCGACCCAGAACTCGCAGTTCGTGTACGGCAACACTCTGGGGTTCATGGGCGGTTATTCGTCGTCGCGCCACGGCATTTCCTGCTCGGTGATCGCCGCCGAGGACGATACCATGCAGCGCGACGACTGGTATGCGACGGCGCGCGATCACGCCGATCTCGAGTCGGTGCAAGCGGTCGGCCGCAAGGCAGGCGAGCGCGCGGTGCGGCGTCTGGGTGCGCGTCAGCTGAAGACCCTGGAAGCGCCGGTGCTGTTCGAGGCGCCGATGGCCTCCGGCCTGCTCAGCCATTTCGTGAGCGCGGTGAGCGGGGGCAACTTGTATCGCCAATCGTCGTTCTTGCTGGATTCGATCGGCAAGCAGGTGTTTCCTCGCTTCGTGCAAATCCAAGAGCGCCCGCACCTGAAGAAGGGCCTCGCCAGCACGCCGTTCGACGCCGAAGGAGTAGCCACGCGCGACCGCGACGTGGTGAAAGACGGCGTGATTCAAGGCTATTTCCTCGGCAGCTACTCCGGCCGCAAGCTAAACATGACATCGACCGCGAACGCCGGCGGCAACCACAATCTCATCTTGGCGGATACCGGGCTCGACTTCGCGGCCCTGCTCAAGCAAATGGACACCGGCCTGTTGGTGACCGAGCTGCTGGGTCACGGCATCAACCTGGTGACTGGCGACTATTCGCGCGGCGCCGCAGGCTACTGGGTGGAGCGGGGGGAAATCCAGTACCCGGTCGAGGAGATCACTATCGCGGGTAATCTCGCCGACATCTTCAAAGGCATCGCCGCGGTAGGCAGCGACGTGCTTATCCGCGGCTCGAAGATCTGCGGCTCCATCTTGATCGACCGCATGACCATCGCCGGCGAGTAGCCTCGCCTGCGCCTTGCCTCTGCGCCTTGGCGCCGAAGGCGGCATGATAAAATTTCCGGCTAAACGCCAATCGTGAGGTGCGCATGAACGCCCCGCAGGAGCCGTTAGCCGCGGCGCAGGTGCTGAAGGACGTCAAGCTCGAAGACAAGTACACGCAGGAGCAAGGCCGGATCTACCTAACCGGTATCCAGGCGCTGGTGCGCGTACCTCTCAAGCAACGCCGCCGC
>CAZILI010000154.1:0-2953 GCA_964539965.1 uncultured Burkholderiales bacterium
ACTGTGATGACCGCAAGTGGATTGTAGCGTAGCGAGAGGGGCAGACCGTCAGATACCGCAGAAAGCGCAGCGCCCCACGCGGGGCGCTGCCTCTGCTAGCTTGCGGCCTACTCCAGGTTGCCGATCTTCATGGATTGGGTGCTGTTCGAACCGCCTTGCGTTTGGTGCAGGGTGCCGGCCCAGACGTTGGTTTGCGTGTTGGCCGCGAATTCGCCGTTGTTGCGGCCCACGATCATGTACTGGTAGTTGTTGGCGCCGTATTGCTCTTGAACCACGCGGTCGATGTGAACATTCGACCAAGTCGTGCCGTTCTTCTTGTCGCCCACGACCGAGCCCAGATCCATCTCTTGGTAGCTGCCGGTCGCGTTTTGGATTTGATGCACTTCGCCTACGCTCACGCCGGTGCCGTCGGCGGCGAAAGCAGCGGAAGCAAACGACAGGGCGGCGATGGCGGTGGCTTTGATGATGGTCTTCATGGTGTTCTCCTTTGTGTGCGAGTTAATGTGGTTAAGTTCTCTTTGCTTCGACAGCCGGCTCATGTGCCGCCTATCTGTTGCGTAAGTCGTAACCTTCGAAATTCCGGTTCAAGTTTTTTTTATGCCCGTTTTCGCCGCGTGCGACGTCTATTGCCTGCATGAACTCCCGGGCCACGATATCGGCCTCGAAAACGGCCAGTAGCCCCGCGTCCGCAGGACCTACGCACGGCTTGGCACTATCCAGACCCGTGCTCAAGCGCTCCGGCGAGCGATCCGCTCCGGGATCCTCGGGCAAGCCGCCGGAGGAATCCTGCGCGATGGCGGGGCAAGCCGTCGCTAGCGCGAGAATCAGTACGGGGAGGGTCGGTCGCTTGAACATGGCTTACCTCGGTTGCGAGCGGGCTTCGGCCCGAAAAAACTATCGGCGAGCGCGCGCTCGCCGATTGACATCCAACAACCGCCGCGAGGCGGCGCCTTAGCCCAGATCGACACGGAACTCGACTCGACGGTTTTCCGGCGCGAACGGTTCGACCCGATTCAGGGGCGCGTTCTTGCCCATGCCGCTGACGCGAAGGCGCTCTGCCGGCAAGCCGTGCCGCTCGACCAAGTACGCTTTGACGGCTTGGGCGCGCTGTTGCGAGAGCAGCAAATTGTGCAGTGCACTACCGACAGCGTCGGTGTGCCCCTCGATTACCAGCTTCAAGTCCGCCCCGGCCAACTTGATTCCGGCGGCGATGGCGTCCAGCTGGGCATAGGCCTCGCGTGTCAAGCTGGCGGAATCGGAGAAGAATTGAATCGGCAGCGCGAAAGCCCGCGCGGGTAGCTCGTCCGACCTAACCGCAGCCGATTCCGAGCCGAGTGATGCCTGCGCACGCGCGGGCAGCGACTCGGGGCAGTCTGGCCCGGCCTTGGCCGTGGTATCCGCCACCCCACCCTCAGCCGGTAGGAGACGTATACCTCTGATTTTGAAGGATTCTCCCGTCGTGCTGGAACGCACGGCCAACGCGCTTTCCTGGCGTGCAGCGAGCGGGCGATCACAGTCCATCGTGCGGGCCAGAGCGCGGGCCTGCTCCGGCTCACGCGACGGACGAGCCTCGGTTTCAAGAGCAGGTAGCAAGCGCACGCCGCGCGTCTTGAACTTCGACTGCCCGCCTTGCAGGATTGCGGCGATGACGCGAGCGTCGGGCACGCCGTCGCTGGGCAGGAAGACAGCATCACCCGCCTCGGCGAGGCGCGCGCAGAGCAGCAGCATCAGCATGGCGAGATGGCGTGTTTTCATGGCGGGTCCCTCTCCCTAGTTGTTTGCGGTGAACAGCGTTTCGCCCTGAGTCGAGGCGCGTCCGAGTTCGGTTCAATCCGAGTGGCGGATGAATTTTGCAGCGCAGCAAAACGATGAATGCGCACGCCGTCGGGCGCTATCCGCGAAGCGAAAAACGAGGGGAGAAACGCTGGCAAAAGCGGCGCGAACGTGGTACTTTGACTTCCGCGCTCAAGGCCGCAGAAGAAGCCAACGACAAACCTTGAGGGTAGTTGGATGGAGGAGGCCGGAGGGAGCTTCTTACCGCAACTCGCAGCCCTATTCGCACCAGCAGTCTGGGGCGTCCGATGGATGGCCGCTCAGTCTCCCGCGCGAGTGCCGCTGCCGCGGTCATGCAAGCGATTCGCCGTCCGTTGCTTCGCTCCGTCGCCGCGAAGTGATGTCGCGGGCTTGACTCAACTATCCCCTAAGTCTTCTTCGGCCTTGCCAGCAGGTGTGTGGCCGCGTCGGAGTGTTTCTCCGCGCGCTTTTCATCGATAAGTTGGAGAAGCAGTCATGGTCAGGAGGAATACGAGATGAAGTTAAAGGTCAATCAGCAGGAGAAAAACTTCGAGGGCGATGCCCAGATGCCGCTGCTGTGGTATCTGCGCGACGAGCTTTCGATGACCGGTACCAAGTTCGGCTGCGGCGCCGGACTGTGCGGGTCCTGTACGGTGCACATCGACGGCAAGGCCGCAAAAGCTTGCGTCGTACCGATGTCCGAAGTGTCGGGCAAGGCGGTGACCACGATCGAAGGCTTGTCGGCCGACGGGAACCATCCCGTGCAGAAGGCCTGGCGCGCCGAGAACGTGCCGCAATGCGGATACTGCCAAGCGGGGCAAATCATGGCCGCGGCAGCGCTGGTGGCGGAGAACAAAAACCCGAACGACGAGCAAATCTACGCAGCGATGTCGGGCAACATCTGTCGCTGCGGTTGCTACCAGCGGATATTCACGGCTGTGAAGACCGCCGCGAAGGAGGCCTAACATGAAGATGGAAAGATTCGAGCAACAAACGATTATCCACAACGTCAGCCGCCGCGATTTCCTGAAGGGAGTCGTGTCCGGTGGCGGATTGATCGTGGCGGCGCAAGTGCTGCCGCAGGCGGCGCTCGCCGACGGCGGATCCGTTAACGCCTACAAGACCGGCGCCGAGGGCATGCCGGGCGGCACGGTGTGGG
>CAZILI010000154.1:2963-8521 GCA_964539965.1 uncultured Burkholderiales bacterium
TGTCGATCGACCCCAGCGGTACCGTGACCATCGTCACGCATCGCTCCGAGATGGGTACCGGCTCGCGCACCAGTTTGCCCATGGTCGTCGCCGACGAAATGGAAGCCGACTGGGCGAAAGTCAAGATCGTGCAAGCCCCGGGCGACGAGAAGAAGTACGGCAATCAGGATACGGACGGCTCGCGCAGCGCGCGTCACTTCATTCAGCCGATGCGCTACTGCGGTGCGGCCACCCGCCAAATGCTGGAGCAGGCAGCCGCTTTGACCTGGAACGTGCCGAATACGGAAGTGCGCGCGCAGAACCACAAAGTCGTGCACGTGCCGAGCGGCAAGTCATTGGGCTACGGCGAACTCGCCGCCGCTGCGTCGCAATTGAAGACGCCCGCGCTCAATACGCTGCAGCTGAAGGACGAAAAGGATTTCCGCTATATCGGCAAAGGCAACGTGCAGATCACCGATCTGCGCGACATCACCATGGGCAAGGCGACCTACGCGCAAGACGTGGTCGTGCCGGGCATGAAGTTCGCGGTGATCGAGCGCTCGCCGGTGGTGGGCGGCAAGGCCGTCTCTTACGACGAAGCCGCGGCGATGAAGGTCCCGGGCGTGGAGAAGGTGGTAAAGATCGACCCGACTCCGGCGCCTGCCAAGTTCGCGCCGTTGGGCGGTGTCGCGGTTATCGCCAAGAGCACCTGGGCGGCGATGCAAGGTCGCAAAGCGCTCAACGTCAAGTGGGATGACGGTCCGAACAAGGACTACGATTCCGACGCCTACAAGCTCAAGCTGCAGGAGATGGCGCGCAAGCCCGGCAAGATCGAGCGCAACGAAGGCGACATCGACAAAGCGCTAGCGGGCGCCGACAAGGTGATCGAGCGTGAGTACTACATCCCGCACTTCTCGCATGCGACGATGGAACCGCCGGCGGCCGTGGCGAAAGTGTCCGACGGCAAGGCCGAAGTGTGGGCGTGCGTGCAAAGCCCGGGTGGAACGCGTGGCGACGTCGCCAAGCTGCTCGGCATGAAGGAAGAAGACGTAACCGTCAACGTGACTCTGCTAGGCGGCGGCTTCGGCCGCAAGTCGAAGTGCGACTTCGCCTTGGAGGCGGTGATCCTCTCGAAGGCAATGGGCGGCACGCCGGTGAAAGTAGTCTGGACGCGCGAAGACGATATTCAGCATGCGTTCTATCACACCGTGTCCTACCAGCATCTCACCGCCGGCCTCAAGGACGGCAAGGTGGTCGCGTGGCGTCAACGCAGCGTCGCGCCTTCGCTCATGGCGAACTTCATGCCGGATCCGAAGCGCCAGAGCAATCTGGAACTGGGACTGGGCCTGATCGACACGCCGTTCAACGTGCCGAATCTGCGCTTGGAAACCGGCGAAGCGGTCTCGCACACGCGCGTGGGCTGGTTCAGATCGGTCAACAACATCCCGCACGCCTTCGCCATGCAGTCCATGGTGGCGGAGTTGGCGCAGGAGTTGGGCAAGGACCCGAAGGACTTCTTGCTCGAGTTGATCGGACCGCCGCGCATCGTCGATCCGCGCAAGACGGTGACCGCCGAGTTGTGGAACTACGGTGACCCATGGGAGACCTATCCCATCGACACCGGCCGTACCCGCGCCGTGGTCGAGCGCGCCGCCAAGGAAGCGGGCTGGGGACGTCAACTGCCTAAGGGCCACGGACTCGGTATCGCGGTGCAGCGCAGCTTCTTGACCTATGTCGCCTCTGTGGTGGAAGTCGCCGTAGACGACAAGGGCAATGTATCGGTGCCGCGCGTGGATACCGCGATCGACTGCGGCTTCTGCGTCAATCCTGAGCGCGTACGCTCCCAGATCGAAGGCGCTGCGGTGATGGGGCTCTCCATCGCGAAGTACACGCAGATCACCTTCAAGAACGGGCGCGTGCAGCAAAACAACTTCCACGACTACAAGGTTTTGCGTATCGGGGAAGGTGCCATGGATGTGCGCACCCACATCATGCCGGCAACGATCAGCAAGCCGTCGAGCGGTGTGGGCGAACCCGGCGTCCCGCCTTTCGCGCCGGCGTTCTGCAACGCCATCTTTGCCGCAACCGGAAAGCGCATCCGCGAGCTACCGCTAGGCAACCAGCTGTCGGTCTAAGCTGCAGCCGAGGGTTCTGCCCGGAAAAAGCCCGCCTGGATAGGCGGGCTTTTTTTGTCTTGCGAAAGACTAGTCCCTACCAGTATAGGGCTTGACGGCTAGTACAGGTAACGGCTTCGCGGCTGTACGGTAGGTAGTACAGGGTAGGCTAACCGACGGGCTTCGCCGGTTTCGCGTGCTGTACCACCCACACCGGGCCGAGAGGGTGCGGCGATTTGCTCGCATCGACAACCCACACCGGCCCTTGCGGTGCGCTCGGCGAGAGGACCTCGCTATTCGTGGCCTTAGCTTGCTCGGCCGCCGCATCCGCCTGGGCATAACTCGCCAGCGGCGCCAGCATCAGCGCGCCGATCAGCAACAGATATCTCGACATGGCGGGCCTCCTAGCTGGCTTGTCCGATGCATTGGGGGGCGAGCGCCAGCCGCTCGATGGCGAAGGCGAGATCGGGATCGTCGGTCCAACGCTTGTAGCTGTCACCAGGCACACGAAAGTCGGGACGCAGCAGATCGGGCATCAGCTTCACCAAAGCGGGCCACAAGCGGTCCACCTCCTCGCCGCGCCGGAGCGATGAGGCGTAGTTGAAGCAGTTCCAAGTGACTTCCCAGTTGTACGGCTCGAACTCAAGCAGCGCGAGCCCCGCTTTGAGGATCTCTTCCAAGTTGCCGCGGGCGCGCTGCGTGCGGTAGTCGAGCACGTCGCGGTTGACCATGATCTTCCACAGCAAGCGCAAAGCAGCCGGCTGCGAGCGCGCCGCCTCGGCGAGATGGGTGCGCACACACTGTTCGGCCTTAGCGAGGTAGTGAGCGGTATCGGAAACGAAGTCGGTAAGTTCGGGCTTGAGTTTGGCGAGTTCGCGCTCGTCTTCGATGCAGTCGAACTCTTTTGAAACGCTCAAGGTGGCGAGCGCGAACGCCGCAGCGGCCGCCTCGAACCAGCGGTTCGACTGCTGCAGCAGGGCCAACTCGAATTTCAGCGCCGGCTCGATCGCCGAGATAAACAACGCCAACTCGTATTTCTCTTCGCCGAAATAGCGCAGCGCGCGCCATTTTTGCAACCAGGCGTGCACGTGCGCCGGGTAGCCCGACGGATAGTGCCGGTCGTAGGCATCCGCCAGCGCCTCCCAAAGCTTACGGTTGGGACTATGACTACCGCCACGCAGCCGGGTGATGGTCTTGCGATCGACCTGCAGCGCGATCGCCGTGTCCTTGAGGGTGCGGTGTGCTCGCGCGGCCTCGTAGGCGAGCAGCAGCTTCTGCGCTTCGACCGCGCGGGCACGATTGGCGAGTTCTCTAGTCGGCATAAATGGCTCCTAACGCTTCTCGGACACAAAAAGCTTATCACGAGCTTAGGTTTCGCCCCCCATTGCCTGGGGACAAGTCCTGGCTGGAATGTCCCGGGGAATTGCCCACCGGGCTCGCCGCCCGAGGGCTGCGCGGGCGGCGCATGCTTGTCGTGACATGCGGCGGAGGTCGCCGGAAAGGCACGCTATGCAACGAATCCCGATGCTTGTACCACTCGCTTGGCTGGTCGCCAGCTCGGCCGCTCAGGCCGCGCTGGGTGACCAAATCCTCCCCGCCGCCGAGGCGGCGGCGACTCGCGTCGTCTGGGAATGTGGCGGCAGGCTCAGGCCGTGTGCGCCATCCGGGGTCGCCGTCGCGCCGCCGGCCAACTGGTGGGGGGCGCCCGCCGGCGCCTATCTCCCGGCGCCACCCGCCCGCCGGGCCGTTTTTTCATCTTCTACCCGAAAGGAATAGCGCTATGCGTAACCCTAGCCACTACGTGGTCACTACAGACCGGGAAGCAGCCGTATCCCTTACCGGAGTACGCGCCTACGTTGCCGGCGAGACCCCGCTGCCCAGCACGGTCGTACAGTGGGGCTGCGCCGGCCCTTGGGTACTCGCTTGGGGAAATGTTGCCGCTACGCGTCGTGCTTTGCCACCGAGTCTGTTCGCCGCCGACCCGGAAGGATTGGGCGCGCCGCGCGGGAGCTGGTTCAAACGCCGCCGGGGCCCGTGACGGTAGGCTCTCCGCAAAAAAGGAACACGGCGCCGACTTTGGGTCGGCGCCGTGCTTTCGTGCAAGACTAGGCTGGGCTACTTCGCGCTTGCCGTCTTCTGGTCTGCTTTGGCAAGGCAGCCCTTCAGATATTTCATCGCGTGCGCGTCCGGCACGACCTTATGATCGCTGTACATGAGCTTGGCTAGATCCGCCAAGCCCCCTACCGCAACCAGAGAGGTGTCGTCATCCTGTGACGACCAAATGTCCACCAGCACCGCGTCCAGGGTGCGCCCGCGGCGGATGTCTTCTTTCAGCAGGCGAGACATGTCGACGATGGTCATGCACTCGAACACGTCCGGCGAGGCCGCCACCGGCTTCGCGCTGGGCAGGGCGGCGAATTTGCCGTCGCTGCGCTTGCAGGTGTTGAGAAAGCGGGTCGCCAGTTCGATCGGCGAGCGCTCGGTGTCGGCGTACACCCAGTCGGCGACGTCTTTGAGCAGGTCGGCGATCTCGGCGCGCTCGTAACTCGCTTTCCAATACTCGATGTTGTCCTTGAGGTCCGTCAGGGAGTAGCCCTGGTCACGGCGCTCGGCGATCTGGCCGGTCGACTCCGTCGCGGCCTGGCACTCGATGGCGCTCAATTCGTAGGCGTGAGAGGTGCCCGCCACGAATGCGAGCGCGAAGAGAAACTTTTTCATAAGGCCTCCGAACTAGTAGGGAAGGATACGGACAGGGCAGGCCAGGCTCGGGCACCGCAGCGTTGGGCGGCTGTAAGATCGGCGGCGCTTCCACTCAGGTGCTGACCGGACATGGCGGGTCTCAAGCAGTGGTCTACGCCGGCTGTGTATGCAAGACACGCGCCGCTCACCTGCCGGGTGGGTGAACAACTGTGTCGCCGGTCAATCAGGACCTTGCATTGCAGCAAATCCGTGCAGCCCCGCCGGAGGCCGCGGGGCGCTACGGCTTGGGCTGATGAGGTTGTAAGCGCTCGCGCAGTAACAAGTCGGGAAACATTCGGCTCCAGGCGTAGGCCACCGCCAAAGTGCCCACTCCTCCTATCACGACCGACGGCACGGTGCCGAACCATTGCGCGGTCAACCCGGACTCGAATTCGCCCAACTGGTTCGAGGCGCCGATAAAGATCGAGTTGACCGCACTCACGCGGCCGCGCATCGCATCCGGGGTCTCCAATTGAATCAGCGAAGAGCGGATCACCACGCTGATCATATCGGCAGCGCCCAACACGACGAGGATCGCGAACGACAGCACAAACCAGCGCGATAGTCCAAACCCGACCGTGGCGATGCCGTAGACCACTACCGAGGCGAACATCGCGCGACCGACTCGCCGTTCCAGCGGATAGCGCGCGAGAAACAACGCCATCGTCAATGCGCCGATCGCTTGCGCCGAGCGCAACAGTCCGAGCCCGAGGGGGCCGGTCACCA
>CAZILI010000155.1:0-8480 GCA_964539965.1 uncultured Burkholderiales bacterium
TGTACGCTGGCGCCGGCCAGCGTGAGCCGCGCGGTTATCCACAAGAGCGTGGAGGAGATGTGGTATTGCACGCGCGGCCGCGGCCGCTTGTGGCGCGCGGGTCCGAACGGTGCCTCGATCGTCGCGCTCGAACCGGGTACGGCCGCGAGCATCCCGCTCGGCGAGCGATTTCAATTTCGCAACGACGGCGAGGAAGCGCTCGAGATCATCATCGTGACCGTACCGCCCTGGCCCGGCAACGACGAGGCGCTGCGCGTCGCCGACCATTGGCCGCCGACCTGCTAGACATACGGGTTACGGTAGCCACCTGCAGCCCGCATCCAGATGCGGGTTATGCGGCAATACTCTCGACTTCTTCGCTGATCTTGCGCCTGGCCGCGCGAGGAAAAGACACCCGCACCGAGAGCCCGCCGGGCGCGCTCTCGGCAAGCGCGATGCGCGCGCCGTGTTGGTCGGCGATGTTCTTTACGATCGCGAGCCCCAGCCCGCTGCCCGAAGTCGCGCTGCCCTCGCGGCGGTAAAAGCGGTCGAATACGCGCTCGCGATCCTGTGCCGGAATGCCGGGGCCGCTGTCGCTCACTTCGATGCCTGCCTCACCGTCTTCCACTCCGACGCTTACATCGATGCGACCGCCGTTGGGCGTGTAGCGGATCGCGTTATCGATCAGGTTGGCGAGCAATACACGCAATGCATCAGGATCGCCTTCCACCGGTGCCGGCGCGTCGCGCGCCATGCCGAGGTCGATTTGCTTGGCCTCCGCGAGCAGAGCATGCTCGGCCACTACTGCTTTGGCGAGTTCACTCAAGTCGACCGATGCGGGTGCGCGCTCGACCACGCCGGACTCGTGGCGTGCGAGCGTGAGCAACTGCTGCACCGAGTGCACGGCTCGCTTCAGTCCCTCTCTAAGGCCGGCGAACGCCGCCTCGCGCTCCGCCGCGCTCGCTGCGCGCTGGGCGAGTTGCGCTTGCAGTTGCAGGGCGGTGAGCGGCGTGCGCAGCTCGTGCGCCGCATCCGACATGAAATCGCGCTGCGCTTTTATCGCGTGCGCCAGGCGGCGCAGCAAGTCGTTGAGCGCGCGCACCAGCGGTTTCAATTCGCGCGGCAGGCCGGTCTCGGGCAGTGCTTCGAGCGCGCTGGCGCTGCGCTCGCGCAACGCTTGCGCCAGGCGATCGAGCGGGCGCAAGCCGCGACCGACGATGGCGAGAATCAACGCCGCCAGCACGGGCAATAGCAACAAGAGCGGCAGCAAGGTGCGTAGGGCGAGCTTGGCCGCGAGTTCGGCGCGCACCTCCAACGGCTGCGCGACCTGAATGGCCACCTGCTGTTCGGGCAAGCTGAAGGTCCGCCAAGCCCCCTCGGCGGTGGACACGGTGTCGTAGCCCAACTGCGCCCGCGGCGGCAGCCCTTTGTGCGGATGCGAGGCGTAGACTTGTTCGCCGTCCTCGCGCCACACTTGAATGACGAAGTCGTAGTCGGCTTCCTCTTCCAAGGTGCCGATGACGTCCTCGCCGAAGGCCTGGTCGCGCAATGACAGCGCGATCTGTTTGAGGTGATAATCGAACAGCCGATTGGCTTCGGTGCGCGCGGTGACGTACATGCCGGCGGCGGCGAGCAGGCTACCCAACAGCACCGCGGAGAGCAACCACAGCAACAGTTGCCGCCGGATGGAATTCATGTCACTTGCTGAGCATGTAGCCTACGCCGCGCACGTTGCGTATACGGTCGTTGCCGAGCTTGCGGCGCAAGTTGTAGATGTGCACCTCGATGGCGTTGCTCTCGACTTCCTCGTCCCAGCCGTACAGCCGCTCTTCGAGTTGCGCGCGCGACAACACCGCCCCGGGCCGCTCGAGCAAGGCTTGCAGCAAGGCGAATTCGCGCGCCGACAGCGCGACATCCTTGCCGCGCAAGGTGACCCGGTGCGCGCTGGGGTCGACGCTCAACTCGCCGAAGCTCACTGCGGGCTCGGCGCGGCCCGCGCGGCGGCGCGTAAGCGCGCGCACGCGCGCGGCCAGTTCGTCTAGATCGAAGGGCTTCACCAGATAGTCGTCGGCGCCGCTGTCCAAACCCTGCACGCGGTCGGACACGGCATCGCGCGCCGTCAACACCAGCACGGCGATCTTGTTGCCCGCCCTGCGTAGCTCGCGCAACACGTCGATGCCGCCCTTGCGCGGTAGCCCCAGGTCGAGCAGCATCATAGCGTAGTCCTCGCTAGCCAGGGCCGCTTCCGCCGCTTTGCCGTCGCGCACCCAGTCGACTGCGTAGCCCTCTTGGCGCAGGCCTTGGCGCACACTCTCACCGATCATCGGGTCGTCTTCGACCAGCAGCAGGCGCATTACGTCCGACCCGAGGTTAGACGGGCTGGGCAGTTGGGCATCGTCGAGCACGGACTATACCAAAAAGGCACGGGCGCTCGCGCGCGATTGCGCTCGAGCGCCCGTGTGATTGCCGATGTGTACCGATTACGACTTGTCTTTTTGCTTGTCTTTGTCGGTCTTCCTAGCAGTTTCGTGGTGTTTCTTGTGCTTCTTGGCGTGCTTTTTGGCGCGCTTGGCGTCTTTCTCGCCCGCCTGGTCGGTGGCCGGAGCGGCGGCTTTATCCGCAGCGGGCTTGTCACCCGCGGCTTTATCCGCGGCGGGCTTGTCCCCGGCGGGTTTGTCGCTTGCCTTGGCTGCTTTGTCGCTCGCCGCTTGCGCCGGCTTCTTTCCCGTTTCAGCGGCATCGTTGGCGGCGCCGGCCACGCCTACGTAGGCGGCGAAGAGTGCCGCGACGGCGGCAGCAATCAGTGAACGCGTGCTGATCATGTGAGTGTATTCCTTGTCTGTTGACGATCGATAGGCGCGCTTTCGTGCGCACCGTGATGTGCATCCTAGAGCGTTAGCCTTAACGCAAACTTAACGCGACGAGGCGATGTGAGCTTTCGCTGCGCGTTAAGTTTGTCTTAAGACGCGCCGGGTAGATTGCCGCCTAGCGCACTTCGCGCTTAGCCCTTCTTCCTTCGATAGGAGACACAAGCGATGTTTAGAAAACTATTGCTGACCCTCGGCGCCCTGCTGCTCGCCGTCAATCTCGCCTTCGCCGCTGGAGTCGATGTCAACTCGGCCGACCGTGCCGCGCTCGACGGTATCAAAGGAATCGGCGGCAAGACCGCCGACGCCATCATCGCCGAGCGCGACAAGCACGGTAAATTCAAAGATTGGGACGACCTAGTGAAGCGCGTAAAAGGCGTCGGGCCCGGCAACGCGGCGAAGTTCTCGGCGGGCGGTCTGACGGTAAACGGTCAGGCGATGGCCAATGCACCCGCAGCCGCCAAAGAATCGGCCAAGAAGGAGAAAACCGCCGCCGCTCCCGCGCCGGCTGCCGCAGCAGAGGCCAAGCCGGCCGACGCCAAGAGCGTCAAGGCCGAAGCGAAGAAGCAGTAGGCTAGCGCGCGGTGTAGCGAGGCCGTGTTCTCACACGAGGATAGGGCCTCGCCGTCGTGTCGACTTGCTGCGGGCGGCCCGAGCCGCAAGCGGTTCCAGGAGGAGGAGAAATGCTAACAAGTTGGACAAAGCGGGCCGCAGGGCTTGCGCTCGCGGTCGGCGTATGCGTCGTCTACGCGGGAGAACCCCTCAAGATCGGCTTGGTCAATGAGACCACCGGACCCAACGCCGAGGCCGGACAGTACACCGTCAACGGCGCAGAGTTGGCGCGCGACGAAATCAATAAGGCCGGCGGTATTCTGGGTCGGCAGATCGAGTTCCGCGTCGAAGACAATCAGAGCACCAACCCCGGCACGGTGCTGGCGTACTCGAAGCTGATCGGCGAAGGCGGCATCGCCGCCATCGTCGGGCCGATACGCAGCACGCAGATCCAGGCCGCCTCGCCGACCATCGCCAAGGGAGGCATTCCGGCCATGATCGGCGGCACCGATCCCGGCCTCACCAAGGTCAGCAACCGCTGGGTTTTCCGAGTGCGACCGAACGACACGTATTCGGCCAAGGTCATCGCCGACTTCGGCGTCAAGGAGCTCGGCAAGAAGAAGTGGGCGATTCTGCACTCGACCGACGCCTTCGGCAACGGCGGCAAGAACGCTCTCACCGGCGAGTTGAAAGCGCGCGGCCTCGAGCCGGTGCTGACTCAGGGCTACACCAACAACTCACAGGATTTCACGCCCATCGTGTTGGCGATCAAGCAATCGGGGGCCGACATTCTGGGCAGCTACATGACCAACTCGCAAGACGTTGGCATCTTCGCCAAGCAGCTGCGCCAACTGGGTGTGACCGTGGAGTGGGTGGGCTCGGCCTCGCTCGCGACCGACACGGCGATCAAGCTCGCCGGGGATGCATTGCACGGCACTTACTCGGTGGCCGACTTTACCGCCGAGGCAAGTGACGAGAGTAAAGCGTTCGCGAAGAAATATCGCGCTAAATACAACCGCGATCCCGATGTGTATTCGAGTTGGGCGTACGGCGCCATGCATCTGCTCAAGTACGCCATCGAAAAGGCCAACGGCACCGAACCCGAGGCGATTCGCACCGCATTGCTGGGCGTGCGCGGCCTCAAAGGGGTGGAAGGCACCTACGACTTTGACGCCAATGGCGACGGCGTGCACGGCTACAACGTGGTTAAGAATGACAAGGGCAAGATCGCCTTCATGAAACACATCGAATTTCCCCCACCCAAGTAGATTTCGATGCAACCGGCTCGCGCCGCGAGTGCGCGAGCCATGACGAGGGATTGTTTCGGGTCCAATTTCAACCGTTTTGCAAGGAGTGATCATGATGAGTCGTACGACGGGCCTCGCGTTCGCGCTGGCGGCCGCGATGGCGTTTCCGGCGCGCGCGGGCGAGCCACTGAAAATCGGTTTGGTCAACGAAATCACCGGACCGCAGGCCGAAGCCGGGCAGTACACCTTGAACGGCGCCAAGCTTGCGCTGGAGGAAATCAACAAGTCGGGCGGCGTGCTCGGCCGGCAGCTGGAGCTGCGCGCCGAAGACAATCAGAGTACCAATCCAGGCACGGTCCTGGCGTTCTCCAAGCTGTACGCCGAAGGCGGCATGGCAGCGATCATCGGCCCGATCCGCAGCACCCAGATTCAAGCGGCATCGCCCACGATAGCTAAAGGCGGCGTGCCGACCATGATCGGTGGAACCGATCCCAGCCTCACCAAGGTCAACAATCGCTGGGTGTTCCGCCTGCGGCCGAATGACTTGTACAGCTCCAAGGTGATCGCGGCCTTCGGCGTGAACGAGTTGAAGCTGAAGAAATGGGCCATCGTGCACGCGACCGACGCATTCGGCAACGGCGGCAAGACCGCCCTGGTGGCGGAGTTAAAAGCGCTCGGTGTCACACCGGTGCTGGTGCAGGGCTATACCAGCGGCACACAAGACTATACCCCGGTGGTGCTCGCCATCAAGCAGTCGGGCGCCGACGTAATGGGCACCTACATGACCAACACCGCCGACCAGGCAATCTTCGCCAAGCAGATGCGCCAAATGGGTGTCACCCCGGCCTGGGTCGGCTCGCCTACGACTATCGCCGTGACCACGCGCAACTTGGCCGGCGAAGCGCTGCATGGTTCCTACGCGGTGGCCGACTTTACCTGGGACGCGAACGACCTCACCAAGACCTTCACCAAGAAATACCGTGACAAATACGGCATCGATCCGGACAACTTCGCCACCTGGGCGTACGACGCGGTCAACATCATCGCCCTCGGAATCAAGAACGCCAACGGTACCGAATCCGAAGCCGTGCGCAAGGCGATCCTTGCGATCCAGGGCTACAAAGGGCTCGAAGGCAACTACAACTTCGACGACAACGGCGACGGGCTGCGCGGTTACAACGTGGTGAAGAACGACAACGGCAAGATCGCGTACATCAAGCACATCGAATTTCCCAAGAACTAGCCGCGTCGGCTTAGGGCGCGTGCGGATCGGCCGGAATTGCCGGTTCGGCCGGGGAGGAGGAGCAGTTGAGCGGTCTCGCAGTCAATTTCCAGATCTTGTTTTCCGGTCTGGCGCTCGGCGCGATCTACGCGCTGGTGGCGCTAGGCTTCGTGTTGATCATTCGTGCCACCAACGTGGTCAACTTCGCGCAGGGCGATTTCGCCATGCTCGGTGCGTACGCCATGGTCACGTTCTTCGCCGGCCTCCATGTGCCGTATTGGCTGGCGATGCTGCTGGCCCTTGCGGTCATGGCCTTGTTCGGCGTGCTGTTCAACTACGGCGTGTACTACCCGCTGCGCAACCGTTCGTTCTTGCCGGTCCTCATCAGCACCTTGGGCGCGTCGATCTTTTTACAGAACACGGTGCTCGCGGTGTACGGGCCGCAGCCGCAACCGCTCGACAAGGTGGTGAATGCACAAGGCCTGCAAATCGGCGGCGTGTTCCTCGACAGCCAGTACCTGGTCATCCTTGCGGTGACGATGGCGGCGGTGGCGTTTCAGTATTTCTTCTTCGAGCACACGCTGGTCGGCAAGAAACTGCAAGCCACCTCGCAAGACAAGGACATGGCGCGCCTGCTCGGCATTCCGGTCGCGTGGATGATCGCGCTCACTTTCATCTACAGCGCGGTGCTGGGCGGCTTGGCCGGCATCCTGGTGGCGCCGGTGTTGTTCGTGTCGATCGGCATGGGCGCCATCATCGCACTCAAGGCGTTCTCCGCCACCATCATCGGCGGCTTCGGAGACGTCACCGGTGCCATCGTCGGTGGCCTGCTGCTGGGGGTGGTGGAGAGTTTTGCAGCGGCCTACATCTCCGTGCCGTACAAAGACGCGTTCGCTTTTCTGTTGCTGTTCATTTTTCTCCTATTTCGCCCGCAGGGGATCTTCGGGGAAAAGATCGCGGAGAAAGCATGAACAACCACACGACCGTGCTTTCTGTTCCGGTGGCCGCGAAGCGGCCTTCGATGCTATTGCCGCTCCTGGTGGTGCTCGCCGTACTGCCGCTCTTGCCGTATTTCTTCAACGTCAGCCACTACGTACTCAACATCTTCATGCAGGCCGTCACCTACGCTATCGCGGTGTTAGGCATGACGGTCGTTCTGGGCTACACGGGGCAGATCAACTTGGCGCAGGCGGCGTTCTTCGGCCTGGGCGCCTACGCGGTCGGACTAGGCAGCGTGAACTTCGGCTGGAGCTTTTGGCTGTCGCTCGTCGGCGGTATCGCGGTGGCCGGCTTGGCCGGTGCGATCCTCGGCATGACGACCATACGCCTGGGCGGGCATTACCTGGCGATGATCACCATCAGCTTTCAGCAAATCTTCGACTTGGTGCTGGTGAACTGGGTCGAAGTGACGCACGGCCCCGACGGCATCGCGGGCATTCCGCGCCCGTCGCTGCTCGGGCGCGAACTCACCGACGATCGGGCCTATCTGCTCCTCTGCGTCGCCGCCCTGTACGCCCTCACCTTTGCCGTGTGGTGGCTGCCCAAGACTCGCTTGGGCCGCGCCATGCAGGCGGTGCGCGAGAACCAGCTCGCCGCAGAGACCATCGGCGTGAATACGCTCGCGGTCAAAGTGATCGCCTTCACCATGAGCGCGGCGCTGGCGGGCATAGGCGGCGCACTGTACGCCGGCGGTTTTGCCTACATCAGTCCGGACAACTTCAACTTCGCGCGCTCGGTCGAATTCCTCACCATGGTGCTGCTGGGCGGCGCCCAGTCGCCTTTCGGCGCGGTGCTCGGGACGGTGCTGTTGATCCTGCTGCCCGAGTGGCTGCGCTTCTTGAAGAACATCTACCTCGCGGCGTATGGGCTGGCGGTGATCCTCATCATGGTGTTCTTGCCCGAGGGCCTGTGGGGATTGCTCAAGCTGTTGAGCCAGAAACTGCGGCCGGCGCCGACGGTCCCGGTCGAAGCGGCGACGCCGCTCGATCTCGACATCGCCGGGGATGCGCGTCCGATCCTGAAGCTCGCCAATTTGCACAAACACTTCGGCGGCTTGAAGGCAGTCGACGGCGTAGACATCGAGGTGCAGGCGGGAACCGTGCACGCCTTGATCGGGCCGAACGGCTCGGGCAAGACCACCACCCTCAATGTGCTCAACGGGATCTATAAGCCCACCGCGGGCAACATCGTGTTCGGCGGCGAGGATGTCACCGCCGCGAAGTCGCACCAGCGTGCCGCGCGTGGCATGGGGCGCACGTTTCAAAACATCCGCCTGTTCCCTTCGCTGTCGGTTATCGAGAATGTCATGGTCGGCGCGCAACGCGCCAACAACCCGATCGAGCCGGGGACGGCGGCGTTGCGCGCGCGCGCCCTGTCGGCGCTGGATTTCGTCGGCTTGACCGAGCGAGCGCATCTTATCGTGCGTAATCTGCCATACGGGCATCAACGCTTGGTCGAGATCGCGCGCGCGCTCGCGGGACATCCGAAGCTGCTGCTTCTCGACGAGCCGGCCGCCGGCTTGAATCAGACCGAAAAGCAGAGCTTGGTGGAGCTGCTCAAGCGGCTGCGCGGTCACGGCTTGACGATTTTTTTGATCGATCACGACATGGGCTT
>CAZILI010000156.1:0-8460 GCA_964539965.1 uncultured Burkholderiales bacterium
ACCGCGGTGGTCGTGCAGGCAATGGTGTTCGGCAATCTCGACAACCGCTCCGGCTCGGGTGTCGCGTTCACCCGCGATCCGGCGACCGGGGAACGGCGCTTGTTCGGCGAGTACCTGATCGGACGTCAGGGAGAAGAGCTCGTCGCTGGCACGGCCACGCCGATATCGCTCGCGGAGCCGAAGGCGCAGACCGCCGCGCTCAGTCAACAACTCACGCGGCTTGGCGAGATTCTCGAAGGCGCCTATCACGATGCGCTCGATATCGAGTTCACGGTCGAATCCGATCGACTGTATCTGCTGCAGGTTCGCCCGGCGAAGCGAACCGCAGCAGCGGCGGTGCGAATTGCGTTCGAACTCGGCAGGGACGGCGTCATTGCGCCGGACCAGGCTGTGGCACGCGTATCGACCGAGCAGGTGAGGCAGCTGCTTCGGCCACAGTTCGACCCGACTGCGCAGGCACGGGCGCAGCGCGAGGCCCATCTTGCACGCGGGATCGGCGCCTCGCCCGGGCACGCCAGCGGCGTGGCAGTGCTCGACGCGGAGCGCGCTGTAGAACGGGCGGCGGCGGGATTGTCCGTCATCCTGCTGCGGCCGACAACTAGCCCGCTCGATATCCGCGGCATGTTGCGGTCGCAGGGAATACTGACCTCGCGCGGCGGCTCGGCTAGCCATGCCGCCGTGGTAGCCCGAGCGCTCGACAAGCCATGCGTCGTCGGCTGCGCCGACATCGTGATCGATCCGCAAGCGCGCCGCTTCAGCGCCGGCTCGCGCGTTTTTCAGGAAGGGGACCCGATCGCCATCGACGGGACGAGCGGAGAGGTCTTTGCATGCGAGGTCAAAATGGGAGCGGGCGTCGGGCGTATTCCGACGCTTGCGGGACTGCTCGAATGGGCGGATCGGGCATCACACGCTCACGTCTGGTTGCCGGTGCGAAACCCAAGCGAGGCTAAGGACCTTGCCGCACGGCGTGCCCACGGCATCGGCGTTATCGCGATGACCGATCTGCTGGTCGCTGCCGGCGCTCTGAACGGATTGCTCGATGCCATCGCCGCGCTTAGCGCCCGCTCGAGTGCGCCGCCCGCGGAGGTGGAAGAGCGCTTCGAGGCGGCGAGCGCTCGCGCCTGCCGGGAATTGCTGGCGGCTGCGGCGGGAACGCCGGTCCACATCCGATTGCCCAATCTCACCAGTGCACGAGCTCGCCGTTTGCTCGCGTCTTGGACTTCACTTGCCCCGCAGATGCTGCTTCCACTCGGCGCGCCGCGCTTGCTCGAAACCTATCTGCGCGCCATCAGCCAAGCGGCCAAGGAAAGCCAGCACGACCAGGTTAGCGTGATCCTCGGCGGCATCACCGACGCGGCGGAATGGCGGGCGTATGCCGCCACCGTGAAGCGCTTTGAATCGGTGTCGGCCGGGGCCGTGCTCCAGAATCCGGTCGCACTGTGCGAAGTCGAAAGCATGCTGGCGGACAGGGCCGCGCTGTGGATCGACCTGCCTGA
The DNA here is from genome assembly GCA_964539965.1 of uncultured Burkholderiales bacterium. Classification (GTDB taxonomy): domain Bacteria; phylum Pseudomonadota; class Gammaproteobacteria; order Burkholderiales; family JALYOK01; genus CAZILI01. Next base: position 1,497 of record CAZILI010000156.1, read on the forward strand.
ACTGACGCGCACCTCGCACGGCTATCCGGAAGAGTTACTCTACTCGGATGAAGTGTTCGAAGACTACGTCTCCTCGGGCCGTAAAACCCGCCACCCGACCACCTCGCTCGACCCGCTGCTACAGCGCCTGCTCGGCGATCTGGTGGACGAGGCGGAGCGAAATGGCGCCATAGGCCGGCTCGGGATAGATCTCGGCGGCGCGCCCCGCTTGAGCCTGCTCGGCGCGCTATACCGAATGGGGTTCCGCCATTTTACTAACCCGGCAGACCAATTCGAGAGCACGCGATTGTTCTTGGGCCAAACTGCCGGCGCAAAGGAGTCAGCATGACCGAATCGAATCGCATTGCTCTTGGCTTGATCGAGACGCGCGGCCTCGCGGCCGCCATCGAGGCGGCTGATGCCATGGTAAAGGCCGCAAATGTCGAACTCATCACACGCCAGCAGCCGGGCGGCGGCCTCATCGCAATACTGGTGCGTGGCGACACAGGCTCGGTGCAAGCGGCGCTCGACGCCGGCCGCACGGCAGCGAGCGCGGTCGGCAAAGTGGTGAGCGCGCATCTGATCGCTCGTCCGCACGAGGACGTAGGCGCCATACTTCGTCGCCCCCCGGTTCGCTAGAGGCAACCGGTATCATTGCACCTGGATTTGACTTCGAACCGTCAGAAGGGAAGATAGCGATGACAAGGACGTGCCTGCGAACGGCTGTAGCGCTCCTGCTGTGCGTCTTCACTGTCGTATTAGCGGAGCAACCGCCGCTCGACAATCTCGCCGAAGTCAAGGCTAAGCTCTATGCGTACAAGAACTCCGGCCAGTACGACACGGATCTCGCCGCAGTGATCGCGGAAGCCAGAACTTTCCTCGAGCAGCGTCTCGCTGGCGGAAGCAAGCTCGCCATCGTGTTCGACGTCGACGAGACCGTGTTGTCGAATTGGCCCTCGCTCAAAGCGAACGATCTCGGATTCATTTTGCACGGCGAGTGTGATCTGGAGCGGGGACCCTGCGGCTTGCTGACATTCATCAAGCGCGCCCAATCGGAGCCAATCAAGCCAACCCTCGACTTGTACAAGAGAGCCCGGGAGCTCGGGGCCGCGGTGTTCTTCATCACCGGACGCCCAGAACCGTTGCGCGAAGCGACCGAGCAGAATTTGCGCGCCACCGGCTACACCGAGTGGGAAGGCCTATTTCTCAAACCGCTCGATCTCAAAGTCTCCTCGGCGGCCGAATTCAAAGGTCCAATCCGTTGCCGCCTGAATGCAGACGGCTACACCGTCGTCGCGACTATCGGAGATCAACCGAGCGACTTGGCCGGCGGCTGCGCCGAGCGTACCTTCCTGTTGCCCAATCCGTTTTACCGCATCCCATAAGCTTAGAAGGCGACCCAGGGTCGCCCGGGAGCCCACGCGCAGCAAGAGGTCCGAGGCCCCTTCGTCTCCTCCTTTGCTCAATTATTTCTCCCTGGGTTTCGGGCTTTTGTCGAGTTGTCCGATTGCTGAGGTCGACTCCGAGACGGCTCACCGAGCACGCGAGATTATCGACATTCGTCGAACTGCCCCAAAGCGCAACTTCGCGCGGACTCGCGGACTTCGCCGCTCGACATGCCAAGGCCTAGTGGCAAGCACCCTCGCTCCCGGGAGAGATCACCGACGCGTGCGACACGTCGTTGAATCAACCCGACCCTTTGTCTTCTTCATGCGCCGCCCATACCTTGCGCGCAATGCGCACCGCATCGATGAGCGCCGGCGCGCCGGCGTAGGTAGCGACGTGCAGAAATATCTCCAGCATTTCCCGCTTGCTCACGCCGTTGTTGATCGCAACGCGCACGTGAATCTCCAATTCGTGTGGGCGGTTGATAGCGGCCAGCATTGCCAGATTCATGATGGAGCGCGTCTTCTTCGGCAAGGCCAACTCGCCGTCCGCAGTTCTGCGGGCCCAGGTGGCACCCCACGCGTGGGTGGTCAGGTAGTCCTGTACGTCGGCGCTGAATTCGTCCTTGATCGCCAGCGCGCGATCGACGTACTCGTCGCCCAGAACTTCGCGCCGCAATTTCATGCCGGCGTTGTAGACATCCTTCTTGGTGATTTCACCCATGTCAGTTCCGCAAGTCGTGTTGAGAAAAAGCGATTAATTAGTTGATGTTTGGCTGACTCAGCCTTTCGAGGAAGCCTTGCTTCGCACCGTCCGCCATAGCGCCGTGAGAATCTTGTCTGCGTTGATCTTGTACTCACTCTCCAGCACAGGAGCGTAGGGAACCGGGATACGCGGCGCGCCCACGCGCGCGATCGGCGCGAGCAGCCGATCGCCGAGTTCTTCCGCCACCGTGGCCGCGACCTCGGCACCGAAGCCGCTCACCTTCACCGCCTCGTGCGCGATCACCAGGCGCCGTGTGCGCTCGAGCGACGACAGGACCGCGGCGCGATCCCACGGCCAGAGGCTGCGCAAATCGATGACTTCCACAGAAATGCCCTGGCCCGCCGCGGCGTCGGCGGCCGCAAGCGCGCTGGGCACGGTCATGGACCACGTAACTAGTGTGATGTCGGTGCCCTCGCGCGCCACCCGCGCGGCGCCGAGCGGCGTGATGAACTCGTCTTGGGGCACCTCGCCCTTGGTCGCCCACAGCGCTCGCGGTTCCAGGAACACGACGGGATCATCGCAGCGAATCGCAGCCTTCATCATGCCCTTGCAGTCGGCAGCGGTGCCCGGCGCGAGCACGACCAAACCCGGAATGTGTACCAGCCATGCTTCGAGTGACTGCGAGTGCTGCGCTGCGGAGTAGCGCGCCACACCATGCGGCATGCGAACCACCATCGGCGCGCGCGCTTGCCCGCCAAACATATAGCGCACCTTGGCGACCTGGTTCACCAGCTCGTCCATGGCGCACAGCGTGAAATCGGCGATACGCATCTCCACCACGGGCCGCGTGCCGGACAACGCCGCGCCGAGGCCGACATTCATGATCATTGCCTCCGAGATCGGCGTGGACACGACGCGCTCGCGGCCGAACTCCCCGGCGAGCCCGGCGTATTGCCCGAACACTCCGCCGCGCGCGAGATCTTCGCCGAGGCACCAGACGCGCGCATCGCGGCGCATTTCTTCTAGCAGCCCCTGGCGCGTAGCTTCCATGACGGTGAGTTCGCTCACAGCGGCGCGCCCACATCCTGCACGTCGGTGAGTGCGGCGCTTGTGTCTGGCCACGGCGACACCGCGGCAAACGCGACCGCCTCATTCATCTCGGCTTGCGCCGCGGATTCGTATTGGGTCGGCACACCGGCTTGCATGCCCAATTCGCCGAGCGCCTGCGTGAGCCGCGCGATCGGATCGCGCTGCCGCTGCGCCGCGACTTCCTGCGACGTGCGGTAGGGTGCACGGTCGGCGATGGTGTGCCCGTCGAGCCGATACGTAGGGGCGTACAGGAAGGTCGGCCCGTCACCGCTGCGGCAGCGTGCGAGCAGCGCGGCGGCGGCATCGTGCACGGCAAAGGCGTCGTTGCCGTCCACACGCAGCGCTGGGATGCCCACCGCCTCGGCGCGCGCGGCGGCGCCGGGACCGCCGGTGGTTTCACTCGTGCGCGTGAAGGCGGCGAAGCCGTTGTCCTCACACACGAACAGCACGGGCAAGTCAAAGATGCGCGCCCAATTGAGCCCTTCGAGAAAGGGGCCACGATTTACCGCGCCGTCACCGAAGAAACAAACGCTCACCCGATCTTCGCCCAGCAGACGTCCCGCTTGCGCGGCGCCGATGGCAATGCCGATGCTGCCGCCGACCACCCCGTTCGCGCCCAACATGCCGACGCTGAAGTCGGCGATGTGCATGGAACCGCCCTTGCCATGACACGTTCCATTGGCGCGGCCGAAAAGCTCGGCCATCATCGCCTTTGTATCGGCGCCCTTGGCGATGGCGTGCCCATGTCCGCGATGCGTGCTAGCTATCGTGTCCTGACGCCGCAAGTTGCCGCACACGCCCGCTGCGACCGCCTCCTGTCCGATGGACAAGTGCAGCGTACCGGGCACTCGACCGCGTTCGTGAGCAGCCCGTGCATGCTCTTCGAAGGCGCGGATGCGGATCATCGTGCGCAACAGCGCGGACCCCAACAGCAGACGGCTAGAATCGGCAGTGTTTGCCATGGCCCTCGAGAAAATTAGCAGATCTGACGCAAGCCGCTTGAATTCGGGTTCTACCGGTCTTCGTGGCTTGCGGCTCGGTCAGCGAACCGTATCACATGCTTGCGCTCAGCTCAATCGCCACGACGGCGGATCAGAAGCACGCCGCTGAAAGCGGTCACGCGAAGATCATGCCTTTCCAGTAGCACCGGACTACAGCCGCCACTTGCCTTGCGCAACGCGGGGTCGAGTGCACCCCGTTTCTTGACATCGCAGGGCAGGACAGCTCCTCCCACTCCGCGAAGACCAGCGAGGCTATGCAAGGGGACGCCGAGCTATCGACGCGTCGGCCGATACGCCCTGGGTGAGCGCCCGCCTCATAGACCCGAATCGCTTGCGATACTGAGCCGGAGTGAGATTCACTTGGCGCCGAAACAGGCGGCTGAAGAATCCGGCATCTTCATAGCCGACCTCTTGGGCAATCGCTTCAATCGGCGCATTGCCCGTTTCCAGCATGTGCTTAGCTTCCTCGAGCCTTAGTGTATGAACATACTCGAGCGGCGACATGCCCGTAGCTTGATGGAAGCGGCGCTTGAAAGAACGTTCAGCCAGACCGCTCAAGCGCACCATGGCTGCCACCGGTGCAGGCTCCGCATAGTGCTCCGCGATCCAGATCTGGCAGCGTGCGATGATCGCATCATCTACCTGGCGCGAGTGTGCGAGACGGGCAAAAGGCTGTTGGCCGATGTCATGCCAATCGATCAGATTGACCTTGGCGACCTGCATTGCCTCTTCGACTCCGACTGAGCGCGCGATGAGATACAAGGCCAAATCGAGCCAGGAGGTGCCCCCTCCGGCCATGACCAGCCGCCCACCCTCTCCTGACACGACGAGCGCGCGCTGCGGACGCAGCTTCACGCTCGGGTGGCGGGCGGCTAGCACGCTGCTGTACGCCCAGTGCGTAGTCGCTTCCTGACCGGCCAACAACCCCGCTTCTGCTAAGAGAATCGCGCCCGAACAGGCGGTGGCGAGGATCGCACCTTCAGCGTGACAACGTTGCAGCCAGCCGATTTCCTCCCGGAAACGACCTTCCAGGCTCTGATTGGGGTCCACCACCAGCTCCGGCACACAAACGATGTCGGGCGCACCGCATTGAAATAGCGCGACATCGGGTGCAATCGGCACGTTGTTCGCCGCGACGAAAGGTCGTGCTTGCGAGGACACCACGTATGGGTGCATCGCAGATGCACCCGGTGTGCCGTCGACGATTAGCGCCCAGTCGCGCCCGGCCGACATGAATAGATCGTACATGCCATAGATAGTCGAGGCGGAGGCCTCCGGCACGGCCAGGATGGCGACCTGTGGAATCTTGGAGCGGTCGTTCATGGCTGATTCGTCCGATTTTTTGCCGAAATGGCTTTAGTACCGCATGAGGGCCGCGGCTATCGTATCACCACGCAAATTGATCGCCAACCGGCAGTGCAATTGGCAGATAGCTGGCGGCGGAGACAGGCACCATTCTTGTGTTTTCTAGGAGAGAACCATGAGCAAATACCGTAATCGCTTGCCGCAGTTAAAGGGCGATGTATTCACGACCGACGGCGGCTTGGAGACAACGCTGGTCTTCCATGATGGCATTGATCTTCCTGCGTTCGCGGCTTTCGATCTCCTCAAGGATGAGGCGGGTATCGCGACCTTGCGCGCCTACTTCACACGTTACGCCGAAATGGCTCGCGCTCATGCTATGGGCCTCGTGTTGGAAAGCCCCACCTGGCGCGCCAGTGCGGACTGGGGCGCGAAGCTGGGCTACGACGCCGATACGCTGGCAGATGCGAATCGCAAGGCGATCGGCCTCATGCTGGAGGTGCGCCAGGCCTTCGAGAACCGGCAAACGCCGATGGTAGTGAGCGGCAATATCGGCCCGCGCGGTGACGGTTATCGACCCGAGCGGCGCATGACGGCGCAAGAGGCGCGTGACTACCACAGCGCGCAAATCCGAACCTTCGCCGAAACTGATGCTGACATGGTGGCCGCCTTCACCATGAACTATGCCGAAGAAGCCATCGGCATTGCCCGTGCGGCACGAGATCACCGCATACCCGTAGCCATTTCGTTCACGCTGGAGACCGATGGCAAGCTTCCCTCGGGCCAGAGCTTGGCGGACGCGATTGCTCAGACCGACGCGGCCACCGATAGCTACGCCGTCTACTACATGATCAATTGCGCGCATCCGACGCATTTCGAACATGTGCTGGGCGACGGCGATTGGCGCAACCGCATCGGCGGTCTGCGCGCCAATGCTTCCAAGCGCAGCCACGCCGAATTGGACGAGAGCACCGATCTGGACGACGGCAACCCGAACGAGCTCGCCGCGCAGTACCAAGCGCTGCTCACACTCTTGCCGAAGCTCAGCGTGGTGGGTGGATGCTGCGGCACCGACCACCGACATGCGGATGCGATCTGCAACGCGCTAACTCATCCGCACGAAGCGCAGACGGCGATTCCCGCATGAACATTTGCAGCGAGCGCCGGTAATCACCGCCGGCAACGAACACAAGTCACGTATCCCTACATTCACTTACCTTGGAAAGGTAACAACCCATGAAATCCTTTAAGCCACAAATACCCACCGAAGCCGCTGAGCCCGTCGCTGATACGCAGCGCCGCCGCTTCAGCCTACTACTCGCGGCCGCCGGTGCCGGCGCCATCGCCAAGTCCGCCGCCGCAGATGAATTCGAGCCGCAGCACCACGGCCGCTATCTCAAATTCGATGCCGCCGAGAACATGGCGCGCTTCGTCTGGGATACGCCGCCGGTCGATCCCAACAAGCAGCCGCAATATGGCAGCCCGTTCGTCACCGAAGGCTA
>CAZILI010000157.1:0-5764 GCA_964539965.1 uncultured Burkholderiales bacterium
CGGCAGCCAGGAATCCGACTACGGCGAGATGAAGTACAAGCTGCCCGACAACGTAGTGCATCTGCAGGTGCACTATGTCCATGCGCACAAGTCCCGTCCGCCGATTCGCGAGCTGGACGGCGACAAACAGCAGTTCGAGTGGGTGGCCGCGCTGCACGACTGGTTTCGCGTGCCCCGGCGGGCAGGCGCCGACAACCGAGCCAACAGCGAAGTGTTTCGCCGGATGCTGGAGGCCAACAGCCGGGACCAGGACGAGTTCCTGTACAGCAAGCGCTCCTGGCAGTACATCACCGAGCAGTATCGAAAGCACTCGACCGATCCGTCCTTCGTGGATTACTTCTGGACCGTGCGCGCAATGCACGAGCCGATCTGGACTTTGGTCGACATCGCGCGCGATCTGATTCCGGTGCGGGCGTTTCACAGTATTTCCACCGGCTACGCCGGCTTTCTCGGCGCCTTGCTCAAGGAACGCTGGCAACGTCCCTACATCTTGACCGAACACGGCATCTACACCAAAGAACGCAAGATCGACTTGTATCAAGCGAACTGGGTAACCGACAATCGCGACGTGTTTCAGCGCGACCCGACCGAAGTGAGCTACTTCCGCCGGGTGTGGATACGCTTTTTCGAAGGCATGGGTAAGCTCGCCTACGACGCCGCCGACATCATCACCGCCCTGTACGAGCAGAATCGCCGCCGGCAAGTGGAAGACGGCGCGCAGGAAGCGCGCACTCGCGTCATCCCCAACGGCATCGCGCTCGAGCGCTTCGCGCCGCTGCGCGGCAAGCGGCCGCGCGAAATCCCGCCGGTGCTCTGCCTGATCGGCCGCGTGGTTCCGATTAAGGACGTAAAGACCTTCATCCGCGCCATGCGCACCGTGGTGAATCAGTTGCCGCAGGCCGAAGGCTGGATCGCCGGGCCCGAGGACGAGGACCCAGGTTACGCGCGCGAGTGCCGCGAACTCACCGAGGGCTTGGGGCTGTCCAACAACATCAAGTTCTTGGGGTTTCAGAAGGTCGAAGACATCCTGCCCAAGATCGGCGTGCTGGTGTTGTCTTCGATCAGCGAGGCGCTGCCGCTGGTGTTGCTGGAAGGCTATGCCGCGGGGGTGCCGGCGGTCACCACCGACGTGGGCTCGTGTCACGAGTTGGTGCACGGAGCGACGCCTGAGGATCAGGCCATGGGGGCGTCCGGGCGCGTCGTGCGCATCGCCGATCCGCAGGCCCTGGCCGCCGCGGCGCTCGAACTGCTGAGCGATGAAGCGGCCTGGTCACGCGCAAGTGAGGCCGGTATCGCGCGCGTGGAGGCCTTCTACACGCAACAGCGCATGTTCGCCATGTATCGCGAGGTGTACGACAGGGCGCTCGGCGCCGCGTCCGCGGGCGCGCCGGCGACAAACGGCTCGGGATGCCCGCATCGTGCGTACTCGGCGGTGAGCGTGTAATGGCCGGGATCGGTTTCGAGCTGCGCAAGCTGCTGGACAAACGCGGCTACTTCGGCCTGTTTCAGGCCTACGCCTACGCCGGCATCATCAGTTCGGGGCCATGGGTGCTGTCGATCGTCGGCATGTTGGTGATCGGCATCATCAGCGTCGCCGTCGTGGTGCCGCAGTTCTTGATCACCCAATTCCAAGTATCGGTCACCTATCTCATCGCCATCAGCCTCATCGTTACGGGCGGCCTGCAGCTCGGATTTACCCGCTACACCGCGGATCGGCTGTTCGACAAAGCCAACGACATGATTCTGCCCAATTTCATGGGCACGTTGTTTGTCACCACCGGGTGCTCCGGCGCCGCCGGCATCGTGGTTTGCTTGTCGATGTTCGGCGAGCAAAGTGTGGTCTACCGGCTGCTGATGACGGCGGGTTTCGTCATCATGTGCAACATCTGGATCGTGACGGTGTTCTTGTCCGGCGTGCGCCAGTACAAGGCCATCTTGCTGCTGTACGCGGTCGGCTATGCGGTGACGGTGGCGGCGGCCATTCTGCTGCGCCCGCTCGGTCTCGAGGGGCTGCTGGCGGGGTTCTTGATCGGGCAGTTCGTGCTGTTGCTGGCGATGATCATGCTCACCATTTACAACTATCCGTCCAACCGTTTCATCGAGTTCGATTTCATGAAGCCGGGGCGCATGTTCCGGAGTCTGGTCGGCATCGGTCTGCTGCTCAACTTCGGCCTCTGGATCGACAAGTTGATCTTCTGGTACTACCCCGACACCGGGCAGTGGATCATCGGGCCGCTGGCGGCCTCGCCGATCTACGACATGCCGATCTTTCTGGGCTACCTCTCCATCATTCCCGGCATGGCGGTGTTTCTGGTGCGTATCGAGACCGACTTCGTCGAGTACTACGACAAGTTCTACGACGCGGTGCGCAAGGGCGGGGCGCTCGACTACATCGAGGAGATGCGCGACGCCATGGTGTTCACGGTGCGCCAGGGCATCTTCGAGATCATGAAGATTCAGGCGATCACTTGCCTGATCGTGTTCATCGCGGGCCAGTCGCTTCTGCGTTGGCTCGGCATCTCAGAGCTGTACCTGTCGCTGCTTTCCGTCGACATCATCGGCGCGGGACTGCAGGTCGTCTTGCTCGGCTTGGTGAACGTGTTTTTCTACCTCGACAAGCGCAAAGAGGTGCTGCTGCTGGTCGCGGTGTTCGCGCTCGCCAACATCGTGCTGACTTGCGCGACCCTCAACTTGGGCGCGGCGTATTACGGCTACGGCTTCACGCTTTCGATGCTGATTGCTGTCACCGTCGGCATGGTGATGCTCGACCGCAAGCTGGGCAAGCTCGAGTACGAAACCTTCATGCTTCAATAGCGGGCTCGCCTCACAAGCTATACCCAGCTAGGTACAAGCCTGTAGGCCGCTTCCGCATTACCCTCTCTGGCCTATACCCCTCCCAACGCGAGGGTCCGGGGCGCGCTCGGTAAAATGCCCGCTAGCTCCCCCAGCCTTCGATGTCGCAAACGCCGCTTCCTCGCACCGTCGTCGTGTTGGGCTTGGTCAGTTTCTTCAACGACCTCGCCTCCGACATGGTGATCCCGCTGATTCCGATCCTGCTCACCACGCAGCTCGGCGCGGGTCCGATCGCGCTCGGTTTGGTCGAGGGCGTGGCGGACGCGATCGCGAGTTTCTTGAAGCTGTGGTCCGGTCGCCACTCCGATCTGCTCGGCGGCAAGCGCAAGTGGCTAACCGTTACGGGCTATGCGCTTTCCAATATCGCGCGTCCGCTGCTCGGATGGGTCGCGAGTTGGGGGCAGTTGCTCGCGCTGCGCAGTCTGGATCGGGTGGGCAAGGGTATCCGCAGCGCACCGCGCGACGCGCTGGTGGCGGATGTTACGCCGCCGAGCGCGCTGGCGCGCGCGTTCGGCCTGCACCGCGCGCTCGACAACGCGGGCGCGGTGGGCGGCAGCTTGGTGGCTGCGGCGGCGCTCGCCTGGTGGTCGCTGAGTCTCAACGAGGTAGTAATCTGGTCGTGTCTGCCGGGCGCGGTAGGGGTGCTGTTGGTCGCCGTCGCCGTCAAAGAGCCTACCGCGGCGGCAAACAAGGCGGCGGTGCGCTTGCCCTCGCTAGCGTGGGCCAACTTGTCCTCGCCGATGCGACGCTACCTCGGACTGTTGTTCCTATTCACCTTTGCGCGCGTGTCGGAGACTTTTATCGTGCTCAGAGGGCAAGAGACGGGCATGACGGTGGTGCATGTCTTGCTGTTGTGGTCGGCGCTCAACTTGGCCAAAGCGCTCGCCGCCTCGTGGGGCGGCACGCTCGCCGACCGAATCGGCAGGATCGCGGTGCTGCGGGCCAGCTGGCTCGCCTATGCGCTCGCGTTTGTCTGCTTCGCGCTGGCCGATACGCCGCTCGCGCTATGGCTGGTCACCCTCGCATACGGCTTCTTCGCCGGCATGAGCGAAGGGGGCGAGCGCGCGCTGATCGGCGAGTTCGCGGGCGCTGCCGAGCGCGGCACGGCCTTCGGTTGGTACAACATGGTGCTGGGCGTGGCGGCGATTCCGGCCGGACTCTTGTTCGGTTCGGTTTGGCACTTCGCCGGCGCGCGCGCGGCTTTCGCCTTCGCGGCTTGCCTGGCGGCGCTGGCGGCGGCGCTGCTGCACGCCTGGCTCATGCAACGGCGCGCGCTTGCCGCCCAGGAGAGCGCATGATCGCGAGCATCGACCACATCGTTCTCACCACCGCCGACCTGGCGCAGTGCCTGCACTTCTATTGCGATGTGCTTGGCATGCAGCTGCAGCGCTTCGGCGAGAACCGCACGGCGCTCGCCTTCGGCGCACAGAAGATCAATTTGCACGAAGTCGGCAAGGAGTTCGAACCGAAAGCGAGCTTGGCCAAGCCGGGCACGCTCGACATTTGCTTCCTCGCCGAGGGCCCGCTCGATGCCGTGATCGCGCGTCTAGCAGCGCACCAAGTGCCGTTGCTGTGCGGGCCGGTCGCGCGCACCGGCGCGCGCTTCGCGCTGCGCTCGGTCTACCTGCGGGATCCGGACGGGAATCTGATCGAGATCGCCGAGCGCGCGAACTGAGCAGCGAAACCCATGCCTCTCGTTCAGGTCGAAGCCGCCGAACTCGCCTACGGGCATCATGCGCTGCTCGCCGGCGCATACCTGCAGCTCGATGCGGGCGAGCGCGTCGGCCTGGTGGGTCGCAACGGCGGCGGCAAGTCGAGTCTGCTCGGCGCGATCGCCGGTCTGGTTCAACTGGATGCGGGCAGCGTGTGGCGCGCGCCGGGGTCGCGGCTGGCGTACGTGCCGCAGGAGCCGACATTCACCGGCGGCGAAACGGTGTATGACGCAGTCGCCGCGGGGTTGAGCGCATCGCTCGAGCGCTACCACGCCGCGGCGCACGCACTGGCGCTCGAGCCCGCCGATGCGGTGCTGGCGGAGCGGGTCGCGAGCCTACAACACGAGCTCGAGCACGACGGCGGCTGGAGTGTCAAGCGCCGCGTAGACACGGTGCTCGACAAGCTCGACTTGGACCCCGAGGCCCGGCTCACGGCGCTATCCGGCGGCACGCGCAAACGCGTCGCACTCGCGCGCGCGCTGGCGGTGGAGCCCGACGTCTTGCTGCTGGACGAACCGACCAATCATCTGGACATCGATGCCATAGCGTGGCTCGAGGCGCTGCTCACGGAACGGGGTTCGACCGTCTTGTTGGTCACGCACGACCGGCGTTTTCTCGACCGGGTGGTGACGCGCATCGTCGAGTTGGACCGCGGCGTATTGCGCGACTATCCCGGCAGCTTCGCCGCGTATCAGCGTCGCAAGGCCGAGCAGCTGGCGGCAGAGAGTGTGCAGAACGAAAAATTCGACAAGCTGCTCGCGCAAGAAGAAGTGTGGATCCGCAAGGGCATCGAAGCCCGTCGCACGCGCAACGAAGGCCGGGTGCGGCGTCTCGAGCGGCTGCGCGCCGAGCGGGCGGCGCGCCGCGAGCGCGTCGGGCAAGTGAGCTTCAGCATCGCCTCGGGCGCGCGCTCGGGGCAGTTGATCGCCGAGTTAGATCATGTGAGCAAGAGCTACGGCGGCAAGCCCTTGATCACGGACTTCTCCGCGCGCTTCATGCGCGGCGACAAGGTGGGGCTGATCGGCCCCAACGGTGTGGGCAAGACCACGCTGCTCAAGCTCGTGCACGGGGTGATCGCGCCCGACAGCGGCACGGTGCGGCGCGGCACGAATCTGAGCGTCGCCTACTTCGATCAACTGCGCGCGCAACTCGACGAAGAAGCCACTCTGGTCGACAGCATCGTGACCGGGTCGGACTAC